>NZ_JBFTNR010000187.1:0-6841 GCF_056665995.1 Stenotrophomonas sp. 05L44_2 | reverse complement strand
GCGCAACAAGGCGCAGATCGACGGCCGTTTCATCAATGTCACCCGTGCCGAGATCGACGGCGACAGCACCTGGCTGATGACCACCTGGCTGATGACCGGTGAGCTCAGCCTCGGCAGAACCGGCACCGTGGCACTGGGCAATGGCAGCACGTTCAACACCCTCACTGCCGACACCTTCACCGGCAATGGCGGCACCCTGCTGTTCAACACCATGCTCGGCGATGACAGCTCGTTGACCGACAAGCTGGTGATCAACGGCGACGCCAATGGCCAGGCGAACGTGCGCTTGCTCAATGCTGGCGGCGCCGGTGCGAAGACCGACAAGGGCATCGAGCTGATCCGCGTGGGCGGTGCGTCCAATGCGCAGTTCGATCTGCAGGGCCGCGCGGTGGGCGGGCAGTACGAGTACTTCCTGTTCAAGGATGCCAGCGACGGCGGTTGGTACCTGCGCTCGGCGCTGGCCGGCGCGCCGGACCCGTGCGTTGTTGATCCCACGCTGCCGGAGTGCAGGCCGATCAATCCGGTGGACCCCGTCAATCCGATCGACCCGATCGATCCGATCAACCCAGGGCCGGTGCTGCGCCCGGAAGCAGGCGCGTACCTGGCCAACCAGTTCGCGCTGGACCAGCTGCTGCGCCACGGCTTGCGCGACCGACAGGGCGGCAGCGCCACCGCCGCCGATGGCGTGCGCGGCTGGGCCCGCGTGGACGCCACGCAGAGCAGGCTGTCGGCGGTGGAAGACCAGCTGGACCTGCGCGTGGACCGCTCGCGCCTGCAGCTGGGTGCGGACGTGGGCGTTTTCGACAACGGCCGTGGCCGCGTGGGTGTGATGGGTACCGTTGCGCAGTCCAGCGCTACCTCGCGTTCGGATATCACCGGCTACAGCGCACGCGGCAAGGTGGAAGGCGGCGCGCTGGGTGTGTACGGCAACTGGAGCACCGATGCGCTGTATGTGGATGCCAGCGTGCAGCGCGGCCAGTTCCGCAACCGCGTGCAGGGCGAAGGCCTGGCCGAGGAACGCTATGACTCGGATCTCTGGCAATCGTCACTGGAAGCGGGTTATCGCTTCAACATCGGCCAGATCGGCAGCACGGCGCTGACCCTGCAGCCGGAGCTGCAGCTGGTCTACACCGATGCGAACACGGATGTGCACAGCGAAGCCAACGGCACCGTGGTGCGCGCACTGGGTGACAGCGGTTTGTCCGGCCGTGCAGGCCTGCGCCTGCAGGGTGAAGGCCGCAGCGCCGCCGGTGCCTCGGTCAGCCCGTACGTGGTGGCGAACTGGTACCGCGATGGCGCCAGCAACGGCATGGCGTTTGACGAGGAAGCACTGAACGCCAGCGTGCCGCGCAATCGCTACGAATTGAATGCAGGTGCGCGGGTTGACTTCCGCACCGGGCTGAGTGCGTCGGGTGGGTTTGGCGTGATGCGCGGTGACCACGGCTACCGCGAAGCGACGGCTAACGTCAGCGTGGCCTACCGCTGGTAGTGCATCACCGCAGCGGAGATGCCTTGCCAACGCACTCGGCATCTTCGCTGTGCATTCCCCTTCTCTCCCCAGTCACCCATGCCATGAAATCAGATACAACCTCCCCACGCGGGCGGGCGCTACGTCCGCACTCAGCGCTTCCTGGATACTGCCTGCTGACCGCACTTGCCGTGTGCGTCGATACTGCCGCAGCAAGGGAACTGATCGGCGAATCCGCAGAGGTACTGCCGGGCCATCCGATCGAATCCTGGCGCTTGCGAGCGGACTCCCAGCTGCAGGTCAATGGTGCCGAAACGGTTGAACTCGAGGCCTTCGATGAATCCTCCCTTGTCCTGACGGATGCCACAGTGCGCTTTGATGGCTCGAGGACGCATGGCGCTATCCAGCTGGCCGACAGATCGACACTCACTGCCTACCGTTCTTCAATCCTGGGCCAAGGCTTGATAGTGAAGGACGCGGCGTCGGCCCGATTGTCCGGCAGCAGTGTGCAGGTCACGCGCGCTGCAGGCTTGGCTGGCTACGAATACTTCACCATCGGGATCGAGATGGAACCCAGCGCCGGTGCGCCATCGAGCGCAGACGTTGAACTCGATGCGACGTACGTGCGTGTAGAGCAGCCCGACTATCCGCAACGGGGCAATACCGGGGTCGGCATACGCCAGGCGCATGGCAGGGTGATGGTGCGCAATGGCTCGCGCATCGTTGCAGATGACATCGGCGTTATTCTGTACAGCTATCGCGATGATCCGCACATCAGCCTTGTCATCGATGATTCGACCGTCATCGGTGGCAGCGGAGCAGCCATCCATGTCGCCACGATCGAGCGGGCACCTGTCTTCGACATCACCGTATCCAACGGTGCGCAGCTTCACGGCGGCGATGGTCACCTGCTGCGTGTCGGCTCATTTATTCCTGGCTACAGTGGCGCCTCCATCGTGCGCTTTACCGTTGACGGTTCGCGCCTTGCTGGCCACGTCGCCAGCGACGATGCCAGCGCACGCCGGGGCAGCTTGCACGTGGCCCTGCGTAACAGGGCGCAGATCGATGGGCGCTTCATCAACGTCACCAGCGCCAACATCGCCAGCGACAGCACCTGGCTGATGACCGGCGACAGCGACGTTGGCCACCTCACCCTGGGCAATACCGGCACTGTGGCGCTGGGCAACGGCAGCACCTTCAATACCCTTGCCGTCGATACCTTCGATGGTGCGGGCGGCACGCTGCTGTTCAACACCCACCTGGGCGACGACAGTTCGGCCACCGACATGCTGGTGATCAACGGTGACGCCAATGGCCAAGCCAACGTGCAGGTGCTCAATGCCGGCGGCGCCGGTGCGAAGACCGACAAGGGCATCGAGCTGATCCGTGTAGGCGGTGCCTCCAATGCGCAGTTCGATCTGCGGGGCCGCGCGGTGAGCGGGCAGTACGAGTACTTCCTGTTCAAGGATGCCAGCGACGGCGGCTGGTACCTGCGCTCGGAGATTCCCGCAGGTCCGGACCCGTGCGACACAGATCCCACGCTGCCGGAATGTGCGGCGGTTGATCCGGTTGACCCAGTGGATCCCGTTGATCCGATCGATCCCGTTGATCCGATCAACCCGGGCCCGCTGCTGCGCCCGGAAGCAGGCGCCTATCTGGCCAACCAATTCGCCATGGACCAGCTTCTGCGCCACGGCTTGCGCGATCGCCACGGCGGCAGCACCGCCACTGACGGCGTGCGCGGCTGGGCCCGGGTGGACGCCACGCAGAGCAAGCTGTCGGCCGTGGAAGACCAGCTGGACCTGCGCGTGGACCGCTCGCGCCTGCAGCTGGGTGCGGACGTGGGCGTTTTCGACAATGGTCGTGGCCGTGTGGGCGTGATGGGTACCATTGCGCAGTCCAGCGCCACCTCGCGCTCGGATGTGACCGGCTACAGAGCACGTGGCAAGTTGGAAGGCGGCGCGCTGGGCGTGTATGGCAACTGGAGCACCGATGCGCTGTATGTGGATGCCAGCGTGCAGCGCGGCCAGTTCCGCAACCGCGTGCAKGGCGACGGCCTGGCCGAAGAGCGTTACGACTCGGATATCTGGCAGTCATCCGTGGAAGCCGGTTACCGCTTCGGCATTGGCCAGATCGGCACTACCACGCTGAGCCTGCAGCCGGAACTGCAGCTGGTCTACACCGATGCAAAGACTGACGTGCATACCGAAACCAACGGCACCGTGGTGCGCGCAGCGGGCAACAGCGGCCTGTCCGGTCGTGCTGGCCTGCGCCTGCAGGGTGACGGCCACCCGGCGGCGGGTGCCTCGGTCAGCCCGTATCTGGCGGCCAACTGGTACCGCGATGGCGCCGGCAATGGCATCGCCTTCGACGATGAAGTGCTGAAGGCCGGCATCCCGCGCAACCGCTATGAACTGAGCGCGGGTGCGCGCGTGGAATTCCGTTCCGGCTTCAGTGCCTGGGGCGGGTTCGGGGTGATGCGTGGTGACAGTGGCTACCGCGAAGCGACGGCGAACCTGAGCGTTGCCTACAAGTGGTGATGTAAACACGAACGGCGCCGGTTAGATCCGGCGCTGTTCTGCTCTCCGTAGCGCCGAGCATGCACTCGGCTCCACAACAAATGTCGCAACTGGCACGCGCAGGCGTGCTCGGCTTCGCGCAGCGCGTTCGATATGCGTCTGCAACATTTTCGAAATTGAAACTTTTCTGATTGGTATAGCAGCACCTGCGTGCACATCATGGCGCGCCACCGACAACGGGTGGCACGGGCTTGCAATCCCGTTAGGTTGATGTGTTGTTTACGCTTGCCTGTCGGCGTCGCGCTTTCCTTGTTGGGCGGCGTCGGCAGGCAATCCGTCCGCGCCCTATGGCGGGCGGTGCGTGGGGGTCTCGTACCCGCCGGCGTTTCTACATCAACCTCCGGTATTGCAACCACGCACCGTCCGCCGCCCTCGCCCAGCGCGAGGGCGGCCCCTTGCTCCGCACTCAAGGACGCCGCCATGACTTCTTCGCTCTATCCCTATCTGTTCGCCACACTGGGCGACGCCGTCGAACGCTTGCCGGACGATCTGGCCAAAGCACTGGAAACCACATTGGGCAGCACAATGCGCGCCCACGCCGACGAAGGCATCACCCTGCTCGGCTGCCTGCAGCGCATCCGCCACGTGGACGCTGCAGGCGGCCAACCGTGGCCGGACAAGGGACGCAAACAGTGCTTTGGTTTCGCGATGGCACGCATCGACCGCGCCAATGCCGGGCTGACCTTGCTGCTGGAACTGCTGCACGCCATCGAACGCGTGCGCGTGGACGGCGATGCCGACCAGCAGGTGGGCGATGACGTGCGCGAAGGGCTGCTATTGGCCTGCCGTGGGCTGGCCGAGTATGTGGATGTGCAGTTGCGGGTGGCGTAAGCAGGGCTGCTGCACGCGCCGGCCCTGCCCTTGGTAGCTGCCAACCTTGGTTGGCATGGCCGCAAGGCCATATGCAGGACGAGACGGCGTGCCAACCAAGGTTGGCACCTACCGGAGCAACACGGTAGCGCCGGGCCATGCCCGGCGTTCTGGTAGGCGTCGACCTTGGTCGACGCAGCATTGGCGCGCAACCCTGACACATCCGTACCAACCAAGGTTGGCAGCCACCAGGACAACACGGTAGCGCCGGGCCATGCCCGGCGTTCTGGTAGGCGTCGACCTTGGTCGACACAGCGTCGGCACGAAGGCCTGACACATCCGTGCCAACCAAGGTTGGCACCCGCTAGAGCAGCGCGGTAGCGCCGGGCCATGCCCGGCGTTCTGGTAGGCATCGACCTTGGTCGACGCAGCATTGGCGCGCAACCCTGACACATCCGTGCCAACCAAGGTTGGCACCCGCTAGAGCAGCGCGGTAGCGCCGGGCCATCCCCGGCGTTCTGGTAGGCGTCGACCTTGGTCGACGCAGCATTGGCGCGCAACCCTGACACATCCGTGCCAACCAAGGTTGGCACCTACCAGAGCAACACGGTAGCGCCGGGCCATGCCCGGCGTTCTCATGTGTCAGGCGAAATGCTCGTATCCGCTCGGGCCGTCGTGGCCTTCGGTGTGCACGCCCTGCCCTTCCATGATGCGGCCGATGCGGGTAATCGGCACGTCCAGCGATTCGGCGACGTAGTGCAGCGCGTCGCGCTGGTCGGCGGCGGCGGTGAAGCACAGTTCGTAATCGTCGCCGCCGTGCAGCGCGCAGTCACGGGCGCCATCGCGGCCGAGCAGTTCGCGCAGTGCCGACGACATCGGCAATGCATCGGCGTCGACTTCGGCGCGTACGCCGCTGCGTGCGAGGGTGGCGGCGGTGACGTTCAATGCGCCCTGCTGCCACAGGCGCAGCGCACCGGCMGCATCGCCGRGGGTGCCGCTGACCCAGATGTCATCGCCCAACTGTGCGCGATCACGCCGCAGGGCCTGGCCGCGGGATACCTGGCCCATCGCGGTCACCGACAGCGACAGCGGGCCACGCGTGGTGTCACCGCCGATGAGGGCGATGTCGTGCTGGTCGGCCAGGGCGAAGAAACCATCGGCGAAGGCATCGATCCAGTCTTCGCTGGCCTCGGGCAGCGACAGCGCCAGCGTGCACCAGGCCGGGCGCGCGCCCATCGCGGCGAGGTCGGACAGGTTGACGGCCAGCGTCTTCCAGCCGATGTCGAACGCCGGGGTCTCGGCCGGGAAATGCAYGCCGCTGTTGAGCGTGTCGGCGGTGACCACCAGTTGCTCGTTCGGGCGCGGCTGCAGCAGCGCGGCGTCATCGCCGATGCCGAGCACGATGTCGTCGCGCTCGACGGTGCGGGCGCRGATGCGGTCGATGAGGGCGAATTCGGCCAGGGACATGGGGCGCTCCCGCGTTTGTACGTGCCGCGCCGTGCGCGGTGGGCGGTAGTGCCGGCCGCAGGCCGGCAACCTCAGAATCCCTGCAGTTGCCGGCCAGCGGCCGGCATTACCACAGGTGGGTCAGTGACCCGATTCGACCTTGCGCCATTCCACGGCGGCACGATCCAGCACGCCGTTGACGTAGGTGTGGCCATGTTCGGAACCGAAGCGCTTGGCCGATTCGATGGCTTCGTTGATCACCACGCGGTACGGCACGTCCAAGCGGTAACGCAGTTCGTAACCGGCCAGGCGCAGCACGGCGCGTTCGATCGCGTCCACTTCGTCGATGCCACGGTCCAGGTACGGGCCGAAGGCTTCGTCGATGTCGCGACGGTTGTCGAGCACGCCATGCACCAGCGCTTCGAAGTACGCCAGGTCGGCGATTTCGCGGGCCTGTTCGTGGGCGAACTGGGCGATCAGCGACTGGCCGTTGCCGCCGGAGATCTGCCAGGCATAGATGGCCCAGGCATAGATGGCC
>NZ_JBFTNR010000186.1:0-5950 GCF_056665995.1 Stenotrophomonas sp. 05L44_2 | reverse complement strand
CACCTGGCGCGGCAGCCGCTCGAACAACACCGTGCCCAGCTCCTGCTCCAGATGGGCAATCTGATGGCTCAGGGCCGACTGCACGACGTGGCAGCGCGCGGCCGCACGGGTGAAGTTGCCCTCTTCAGCCAGGGCCACGGCGAACTCGAGCTGCTTCAGGTTCACACCCGTATCTCAATTCCAGATGACAGCGATGATGATGATTCATTTCCATCATGACCGCAGCAGGCAGACACTGTGCTGCCCTGCTTCACGGAACATCGCGTGTCTCCTTCCCTTCCTCCCCTGCAGCGCTGGCAGATCCTGTTGATGTCGGTCGCCACCGGCGTCGCGGTGGCCAGCAATTACTACGCGCAGCCGTTGCTGCATACCATCGCCGATGCCTTCGGCGTGCCTTTCGGCCAGGTCGGCATGGTGGTGACCGCTGCGCAGTTGAGCTACGCMGCTGGCCTGATCCTGCTGGTGCCGTTGGGTGAYCTGTTCGAGCGCCGCCGGCTGATCGTGGTGATGACGTTGCTGTCGGCCAGCGGGCTGGTGATCAGCGCGTGCGCGCCGTCGTTGCCATGGCTGCTGGCCGGTACCGCGATCACCGGGTTGTTCTCGGTGGTGGCGCAGGTGCTGGTGCCGTTCGCCGCCACCCTGGCCGCACCGGAGCATCGCGGCCGCGTGGTCGGCACGCTGATGAGCGGGCTGCTGCTGGGCATCCTGCTGGCACGCACCGTGGCCGGGCTGCTGTCGAGCCTGGGCGACTGGCGCCTGGTCTATGCGATCGCTGCAGGAACGCTGGTGCTGACCGCGCTGGCCCTGCAGCGCGGCCTGCCGCGTTTCCACCACAGCGCCGGGCTGAGCTACTTCGCGCTGCTGCGCTCGATCGGCACGCTGTTCGTGCAGGAACCGGTGCTGTGCCAGCGCACGCTGCTCGGCGCGTGCAGCTTTGCGATGTTCGCGATCTTCTGGACGCCACTGGCCTTCCTGCTGGCGCAGCCGCCGTATGCCTACAGCGACGCCACCATCGGCCTGTTCGGGCTGGTCGGTGCCGCCGGTACGCTGGCTGCCGGCCTTGCCGGGCGCATGTCGGATCGTGGCCAGACCGGCCGGGCCACGGCCATTGCGCTGGTGCTGTTGCTGCTGTCCTGGCTGCCTCTGGGGCTGTCGGCGTATTCGCTGCTGGCGCTGCTGGTCGGCGTGGTGGTGCTGGACCTGGCCGCGCAGCTGCTGCATGTCAGCAACCAGAACCTGATCTACGCACTGCAGCCGGAGGCACGCAACCGCCTCAATGCCGGTTACATGACCGGCTATTTCATCGGGGGTTCGCTGGGCTCGCTGCTGTCGGCACAGGTCTACCAGCGTTTCGGCTGGACCGGCGTGTGCGTGGCCGGTACCGCGGTGGCGGTACTGGCCCTGCTGGTGTGGCTGCCCAGTGCCTGGCGCGCACGCCAGGCCGCGTCGGCCGACTAGAAGCTGCCCTGCAGCGCCAGTTCCCAGCGTCCACCGGCATTGCCCGGGAACAGACGCTTGGCGGCGCTGTCGGTGTCATGCACGGTGGCGCGCAGTTCCCAGGCCGGCGTCAACGTGGCAATGGCACTGAGCTGGCCATGCAGGTAGTCCGGCCCCTGCGCGGTGGCCAGCCAGTACTGCCCCACCGCCGCTTCCAACCGCACGCGCTCGTTCAACGGCACCCGCACGCCCAGCTGTGCGTAGGTGCCGCGACGGCCGCCGGCCAGGGCATCGTTGGAGTGGGCAACCTGCAGCCAGGCGCGTTGCTTCCAGGTGGTGGTGACATTGAGTTCGGTCCAGTCCAGTGCGCGGCCAGTGCCCGGATAGACATACCGGGTGAGGTTCGCATCCAGGCTCCAGTCCGGCGACAGCGCGCCGGACCAGCCGGCGACGAGATCGAACTCGCTGCGTGCCCCGCTGTCCGGCGTGAACGAGACATTCGATCCCCATGCGCTGGCATACCAGCCCGAACCCACCGTCACCTTTGCCCCCACCTGCGCGGCCGGATCGCCCTCGCTCTGCGAACTGCCGCGCCAGACATAGTCGCTGGTCAATGCCGCCGTGCCACTCACCTGCACCTGCGCCTGCACGCTGCCGGCGCACAGCAGCCCCGCCAGTGCGGCCGCGCTGGCCATGATCATCCCCTTGCTCTTCACTGCACTCACTTCCTCGTCGAAGGCGGTCTGTCCGCCGGGACGGCAGTGTCGATGGCAGGGCCGTAACGGTTCGATGGCGATGCTGCCGTGCCAGCGCAAATTCAGCGTAAATCCGCGCTGCGGTGGGCGCGGTATCATGCGGGCCTATTTCCAGGAACCAACCACGTGGACGCCATCCTGACCCCGGTATCGATCGGCGAGCTGATCGACAAGATCACCATTCTCGAGATCAAGGCCGAGCGCATCGACGATGCGACCAAGCTGGCCAACGTGCGCACCGAGCTTGACGGCCTGCTGCCGCTGCTGCAGCAGCAGCTTGACGCGCAGCCGGCACTGGCCGCGCTGAAGACGCAGTTGAAGGCCATCAACGAGCGCATGTGGGAGATCCAGGACCAGCTGCGCGACAAGGAAGCGGCGCAGGTATTCGACGAGGCGTTCATCCAGCTGGCGCGCGGCGTGTACGGCACCAACGGCGAACGCGTACAGGTGAAGAACGAGATCAACCGTGTTGCCGGTTCGGCGTTGGTCGAGGAAAAGCAGTACCAGGGCGAGTAAGCGCGCCCGTCAGCCACACTCCAGCAGGTGGCGGATGCGGAACAGTTCGACATCGCTGCGGATGCCGAGCTTCTGGTAGGCCGCTTTCTTCTGCGTGCTGATCGTGCTGGCCGAGCGCTGGAAGCGCCGGGCCACTTCGCCGGTGCTGCACCCCTGCAGCACCAGCCGCAGCACTTCGCGTTCACGCCGGCTCAGTGGCGTCAGGCTGGGCGCCGACATGCGCCGCGCGCGCGATCGATTCAGCTGCGTGCGCAGCTCCGGGGGCACGAACCGCCCACCGCGGGCCACCACGTCCACCGCGCGCAGCAGCATTTCCGGCGTGGTCGCCTTGGACAGGAAGCCGCGTGCGCCGGCCTGCATCGTCGTGGCCACGGTGCTGGCATTGCAGTGCGCCGACAGCACCAGTATCGGCAGGCTGGGCCAGCGCCGGGACAATCCGCGCAGCAGCTGCAACCCGTCGCCAAGATCCCCCAGCGGCAGCGCATCGATCACCAGCAGGTCAACGCAGCCGGGTTCGCGTTGCAGCAGTTCCACCAGGTCATCTTCGTTGGCGTAGCTGCCGCGCACGTGCACGCCGCTGTGCTGGTGCAGCAGCACTTCCACCCCCAGCCGCAGCACCGGATGCGGATCCAGCAGCGCCAGACGGCGCGGCCGGTCGGGGAGCAGCGGTGGGAGTACGGGCGGCATCGCGGTGTATCCGGCAGCACGGGATATCCACCGTAGGCCGCCACTGGCGGTGGCGGAATCCAATTCATTGCAATGCAACATGACGCCGCGCATCGCAGTCAGACTCTGTTCTGATTCCCACAACGCAACAGGCCCGGCAATGCCGGGCCTGTTTCAGCACGAACAGCGCGCGGGCGCGCCGTAGATGCAATTACCAGCTGAAGCGCGGGCCGACGGTGTATTCCTTGTCGCCGTGGCGGTTCATCTTCAGCTCGCCGTTCAGGCCCCAGTTCTGGTTCAGCTTGACCTGACCACCCAGACGGCCGTACCACTGGCTGTCGATGTCGACGCCGTGCTTCTTCGAATAATCTTCGTAACCGACCAGGCCGTAGACCTCAGCGTGGGCACCGAACGCGGTACGGATACCGGCTTCAGCGCTGTAGCCGTTGAAATCCAGGCCGTGCTTCTGGTCGAACTTCTGGTAGGCGACGCGGGCAACGAAGTCGGTCGACGGAGCGATTTCGACGTTGTAGCCGGCACCGACCTTCCACTGGTCAACCTTGATGTTGGTGTGGTCGACTTCCTGACGGCTGTACTCGCCGAAAGCGTGGAAGTTCGGCAGGAAGCCGTAGGAACCCTTCACGCCCCAGCCATCAGCCTTGATGCCGTCAACGTCGGTCTTGGCGTAGTCAGCCTCGGCGTAGTTGTAGGACAGGTTCTCGGCGGCCGAAGCGGTGAACGGCAGGGCAGCGGCCAGAGCCAGAGCAATCAGCGAATTCTTCATGGGGGTACACCTTTACTTTCTTATGGTGTGCAGCAGCGCCAGGGCGCCATCGCATCGGGAATGTAAATTCTCCGTTATTCGCCACAACGCTCCCTGAAAACAGCGGTCTTCGCATTGCTGAATTTTTTGCATTGATTCAGCAAGGCTCAGGCATACGCGCGCGGTACGCGCACGCGCTTCGATTCAATGGCGCGGCAATCGATGTCGATTTGCCGCGCCCTGAAGCGTCGACTCAATGAAGGCCGTGCACCTGGCACGGTCCATTCCGGAGGCAAGCGATGAGCTACATCGATGGTTTCGTCCTGGCGGTGCCCACCGCCAACAAGGAGAAGTTCCTCGCCCACGCGCGCAGCGGCGACGTGGTGTTCCTCGAACACGGCGCGCTGCGCGTGGTCGAGTGCTGGGGCGATGACGTGCCGCACGGCAAGACCACCGACTTCTTCGGCGCGGTGAAAGCCACGGCGGAGGAGACCGTGGTGTTTTCCTGGATCGAGTGGCCGGACAAGGCCACCCGCGATGCAGGCATGCAGAAAATGATGGAAGACCCGCGGTTGGA
Source organism: Stenotrophomonas sp. 05L44_2 (assembly GCF_056665995.1). Taxonomy (NCBI): domain Bacteria; kingdom Pseudomonadati; phylum Pseudomonadota; class Gammaproteobacteria; order Lysobacterales; family Lysobacteraceae; genus Stenotrophomonas; species Stenotrophomonas sp. 05L44_2. The sequence goes on along the minus strand of NZ_JBFTNR010000186.1, from coordinate 1,236 downwards.
CCCGTCGAAGAATCCCATGCCGTTCGACGGTGCACGGATGATCTACGGCGGATTCGAGCCGATCTTCGAACTCAAGCGCTGACCCGGGCGGGCGTCCTCAGCGGGCGCCCGCTTCATCCTCACCGGCCGCGTGGCCGGCACCCAGCGCAGCACCGGCACCAACACCCAGCCCGCCCATTCCGGCACCCATGCCGCCGCCACCGCCGCCACCTCCACCGGTGCGACCGCCCTTGGCGTCGCCCTCGTTGCGGCCCTTGCCACTTCCGCCACCGCTGCCCGCAGGGCGGGTAGGCCCTTGGCGCGGGATCTCCAGGTCGGCCGGTACCGGCGCAAGGTCCAGCGCCTCGCGGACGAAGTCGCGCAGCGAGATCACCAGTTCGTGTGTGTGCACCGCACGCCCCTGTGCCAGTTCACTGGCAGCGCGCGCGGCCAGCCGTACCTGCTCGTCGGTGCCCAGCAGCAGGATGTCCGACAAGGCCGCTTCGACCGCATCGCGGATGCGCCGGGCCCGATCCGAGCCCGGCTCGGCGATGCCTTCTTCGTGGGCCCGCTGGCGCAGGTCGCGCAGGTGGGTTGGATCGACCCCCAGCTCACCGGTGAAGGAGCCGCCCAGCGTCTTGTAGGCCGCCATCAAGGTACGCAGCCGCTCATTGATCTGCCGATTCTCTCGTTCGCGGCGCTGCTGCAGGGTCTGCATCACCAGCAGGCGGATGCCCACGCCGAGCAGGGTGATCAGGACCAACCCGGCCAGGGTGGACAGCACGCCCTGCCAGGAACTGAAATCGATGCCGCGCATGGTCAGGGCTCCTGCGGAAGACCTTCATCTTGCCCCAGGCTGCTGCCRCAGATCCACGCCAGGCAATGATCAGTCCCCCCCCCCGAAAACGCAGAAGGCCCTCCCGCCCGATGAGCGGAAGGGCCTTCAAACCACGCGCGATTACTTGCGCTTGGCAGCCTTGCGCACGGCCTTCTTGGCCGGAGCCTTCTTGGCCACGGCCTTCTTCAGCGGTGCAGCCTTCTTGGCGACCGTCTTGCGGGTAGCAGCGACCTTCTTGCCGACAACCTTCTTGGCAGCAGCGGTCTTCTTGCCGACAACCTTCTTGGCAGYGRCGGTCTTCTTGCCGACGACCTTCTTGGCAGCGACGGTCTTCTTGCCGACGACCTTCTTGGCAGCGACAGTCTTCTTGCCGACGACCTTCTTGGCAGCGACGGTCTTCTTGGCGACGACCTTCTTGG
>NZ_JBFTNR010000185.1:0-5983 GCF_056665995.1 Stenotrophomonas sp. 05L44_2 | reverse complement strand
GCCCCGCGCACGTCATCGCAACCGCAATCCCATATCGCCGCCGGCATCCAATCGAGTGATGAGGAGAGACATCATGAATACCCGCAAGACCTTGCTTTCGGCCGCCATCGTCAGCTGCATCGCCTTCAGTGCGCACGCGCAGCAGGCCGCCCCGACCGCCACCGATCTGGACACCGTCACCGTTACCGGTATCCGCGGTTCGATGGAGAAGTCGCTGGACACCAAGCGCGAAGCCAATGCGCGCGTGGAAGTGGTCACCGCCGAAGACGTGGGCAAGCTGCCGGCGCACAACGTCGCCGACACCCTGCAGCGCCTGCCGGGCGTCAACATCAGCTCGTCCAGCGCCGATGAGGGCGGCTTCGACGAAGCCGACCGTGTCAGCCTGCGCGGCACCAGCCCCAGCCTCACCCAGACCCTGATCAACGGCCACACCGTCGGTTCGGCCGACTGGTTCGTGCTCAGCCAGGGCAACAACGTCGGCCGCAGCGTCAGCTACTCGCTGCTGCCRTCGGAACTGGTCAGCTCGGTGGAAGTGAACAAGTCCTCGCAGGCCAAGCTGCAGGACGGTGGCACCACCGGTACCGTCAACATCATCACCCGCAAGCCGCTGGAGTTCTCCAAGCAGTTCACCGCTGAAGGCTCGATCGGCATGGTGCGCTCGGACCAGGCCAAGTCGAACGACCCGCAGTACTCGGCATTGTTCAACTACAAGAACGAAGAAAACACCTTCGGCGTGATGGTGCAGGGCTTCAGCCAGAAGCGCGAACTGCGCCGTGAAGCGCAGGAAATTCCGGGTGGCTTCTTCCAGATCGGTCCCAAGGATCCGGTGGCCCTGACCAATCCGGACCTAATCGGCGTCAACGTTCCCGGCCTGCTGGGTTCGACCCTGTTCGAACAGACCCGTGAGCGCAAAGGCGGCCTGGTCTCGCTGCAGTTCAAGCCGACCGACACCCTCACCCTGGGCCTGAATGGTTTCAGCTCCGAGCTGAAGGCGAACAACTACAACCGCAACTTCATGATGTTCGGCAACAGCTTCGCCAAGGTGCAGGCGCCGAACCCGGGCTATGTGGTCAAGGATGGCGTGCTGACCAACGCCACCTACGCAGGCGTGCCGGGCACCAATTACGCGGTGTACGACATGATCTACCGCGAGTCGAAGGCCAAGTCGAGCTACGTCACCTTCGACGCCGACTGGCAGATCAGCGACAGCCTGACCGCCAAGTTCCAGGCCGGCAGCACCAAGGGCACCGGTGAGACCCCGCGCCAGTACATCGCCGAGGTCACCGTGGRCAGCGGCGGTGGCGCCAGCTGGGCCACGCACGGCAGCGGCTCGCCGATCGACTGGAACGTCGGCGGCGACCTCTCGCCCAACGGCGTGACCAGCTTCGGAACCTGGGGCAACCAGCAGGTCACCGCCGAGGACAAGGAGAAGTGGGCCACGCTCGACTTCAACCAGTACTTCAACGACGGCGGCGTGCTGAGCTCGCTCGATTTCGGTGTGCGCTTCGCCGATCACAAGCGCGAAGCGCTGTCGCCGGAAGGCGCGACCCCGGGTGACATCTGGAGTGCACTGAAGAACGGCGCCACCTCCAACTACCCGAACGGTTTTGCCGGCGATATCGGCGGCACCTTCCCGCGCAACATCTGGTACTTCACCCCCGGTGCGCTGAAGGAGGCGGTGACCAACAACTCCACCTGGCTGGCGGGCAACGACGGTCCGACCGGTCGCCACAACTACGGTGCCGAGTGGCRGGTGAAGGAAAAGAACTTCGCCGGCTACGTGCAGGCCAAYTTCCGCGGTGACTGGTGGAGCGGCAACCTGGGCCTGCGCTACGTCAACATCAAGCAGGACATCGATACCTACAACGCCGTCAGCAATGCTGCCGATGCGGATGTCAGCAGCCTGTTCGGCATGTGGGAACGCATGGCCTTCCAGAACAAGCGCAACCGCGTGCTGCCCAGCGCCAACATCAAGTTCGACCTCGACGACAACCTCGTGCTGCGCGTGGCCGCGTCGCAGACCCAGACCCTGCCGGACTACTCGGCACTGGGCGCGTCCTCGTACGGTTCCGACCTGAACCGGACCGGCGGCGGCGGCAACCCGAACCTCAAGCCGACCCTGTCCACCAACCTGGATGCCAACCTGGAGTGGTACTTCATGCCGCGCGGCCTGTTGTCGATCGGCGCCTACCACATGGACCTGAAGGACTACATCGCCTTCGACGTCGTCTCGCGCCAGCTGTACAGCGAACTGACCAACCAGCTTGAGACCTACCAGATCTCCACCCCGATCAATGCCGACGGCAAGGTCACCGGCGTGGAAGTGGCCTACGAGCAGCCGATCGGCGAATACTTCGGCGTCAACGCCAACTACACCTACGCCAACGGCACGACCGCGCACACCTGGTCCGATGGTTCGCACAACCTGCTGGGCACCTCGAAGAACACCTACAACGTGGGCGCGTACTTCGAGAACGAGCGCTTCGGTGCACGGGTCAGCTATACCCACCGTTCCTCGTTCCTGATCAGCCTGTCGGGCACCAACCCGTACTACCAGGATGACTTCGGCACGCTGTCGGCGTCGCTGAGCTTCAAGGCCACCGACTGGCTGAGCATCAGCCTGGATGGCCTGAACCTCAACAACCCGACCTACAAGTACTACCAGACCGCGGCCATTCCGACCTCGTTCTACAGCAACGGTCGCCAGTACTACCTGAACTTCCGCTTCAAGTACTGATCCAGCGGCAGCCTCATCGCCGAGTCGTGCACGCACGCCGGGCCTGGGTCATTCCGGGCCCGGCGTTTTTCATGTATAGCGAACATCGCACCCGATCCAAGGAGTCCTTCAGATGACGAAGCCCACCCGCGCCAGGATGCGCAGCCTTCTGTTGCTGGGCAGCCTGCTGGCCGCCCTGCCTGTGCTGCGGGCACTGGCCGCCGATGCCCCGGCACTCGATACCGGCCCTGGCCCGCAGCTGCGCGCCGGCAGCCTGATGTTGATTCCCGCACCGGCCAACGTGCAGCGCGGCAACGGCGCGGGCATCACCGTGGGCGCCGCTACCGTGCTGCATGCCGATGGCGAAGCCGCACAGCGCGTGGCCGCACAGTTCGCCGACCTGCTGGCGCGCAGTGGTGGGCCGCGACTGGCCGTGGCCAACGGCAAGGCCGCCGCCAAGGGCAACAGCATCCGCTTCCAGATCGTGCCGACCTTCCGCGACAGCGGCGAGGGCTACACGCTGGAAAGCACCGCGCRGGGCGTGCTGGTGCAGGCCGGCAACGAGACCGGCCTGTTCTACGGCGCCACCACSCTGGCCCAGCTCGCCACCGGCGGCAGCAACGGCGTGCTGCCGGCCGTGCAGATCCAGGATGCGCCGCGCTTCAGCTGGCGTGGCTTCATGCTCGACTCGGCGCGGCACTTCCAGAGCCTGGACGAGATCAAGCGCGTGCTCGATGCGATGGCAGCGCACAAGCTCAACACCTTTCATTGGCACCTGACCGACGACCAGGGCTGGCGCATGGAGATCAAGCGCTACCCGAAGCTCACCGAAGTCGGCAGCTGCCGCCTTCCGGCCGGTGATGGCGGCATCGATCCGGTCAGTGGCAAGGAACATCCGTACTGCGGCTTCTACACGCAGGACCAGATCCGCGAAGTGATCGCCTACGCCGCCAAGCTGCATATCCAGGTCATTCCGGAAATCGATGTACCCGGCCACGCCACCGCTGCCATCGCCGCCTATCCGGAACTGGGTACGATCGACACGCCGTTGAAACCGTTGAGCGAATGGGGCGTGTTCCCGAACCTGTTCAACGTCGAGGACGGCACCGTTACCTTCCTGGAGAACGTGCTGGAAGAAGTGATCCAGCTGTTCCCGGCCAGGTATGTGCATGTGGGTGGCGACGAGGCGGTGAAGGACCAGTGGGAAGCATCAAAACAGGTGCAGCAGCGCATGCGCGCGCTCGGCATCAAGGATGAGATGGCCATGCAGAGCCACATCATCAAGCGCCTGGAAACCTTCCTGGAACAACACGACCGTCGCCTGATCGGCTGGGACGAAATCCTTGAGGGCGRCCTGCCGCCGCAGGCCACGGTGATGTCATGGCGCGGCACCGAAGGCGGCCTTGCTGCGGCCAGCGCCGGCCACGATGTGGTGATGTCGCCGGTCAGCCACCTGTACCTGGATTACCTGCAGACGGCCTCGCCGAACGAACCGCCGGGCCGGCCGACGCAGGTGAACCTGGCCAAGCTCTACAACTACGAACCGGTGCCGGCCGAACTGGCCGCCGACAAGCGCGGGCACATCCTCGGCCTGCAGGCGAACATGTTCACCGAGCACACGCGCACCTACGCGCGTCTGCAGCACAACCTGTTCCCGCGCCTGGCCGCCGTGGCCGAGACCGGCTGGAGCACGCCGGAGCATCGCGATTTCCGCGACTTCCTGGCCCGCCTGCCCTCGCAGCTGCAGCGCTATCGGGCCTGGGGCCTGGCCTACGCGCAGACGCCGTTCGAAGTAGGCGTGGCCTACACCGATGACCGCGCGGCGAACACGGTGACCGTGTCGCTGGCCAATCCTCTGGGCTATGAAGTGCGCTACAGCAGCGACGGCAAGCCGGTGACGGCACAGTCGCCGCTGTACCAGCAGCCACTGACGTCCACGCTGCCGGCGACGGTGCAGGCTGCCGCCTTCTACCAGGGCCAGCCGCTGGCTGCGAAGCCGACGGTGGCGTCGTACACCGCGCAGTCGCTGCTGTCGCGGCACAGCGAAGCACTGCGCAGCTGCGTCGGCGAGAAGGGCTTGGTACTGCGCCTGGAAGATGATGGTCCGCGCGAAGGTGCGCGTGCGGTGTTCACCGTCGACATCTTCCAGCCGTGCTGGCGTTGGCCGCAGGCACAGCTGGATGGCATCGGCAGCGTGGAAGTGCGCGCAGGCCGCATTCCGTACTACTTCCAGCTGGCCCACGACGAGCCGAAGCGTCGCTTCGAAAAGGCCCGGAGCGCGCACGGCGAAATGCTGATCCGTCGCGGTGACTGCACCGGCAAGGTCCTGGCGCAGGTGCCGCTGCCGGCGCAGACCGATGCCGACGGCTTCGTGACCCTGCGCGCGGCTTTGCCGAAGGGCACCTCGGGCACGGGCGATCTGTGCATCAACTTCACCGGCGACACGCGCCCGGCGATGTGGGTGCTGGATGAGGTGACGCTGGGGAAATGACGGCGGACACGATGGCGTGGATCTACTGTAGAGCCAGGCCATGCCTGGCTGCCTTTGGTAGACGCCAACCTTGGTTGGCGCCGGCGAGATTCATCCACGCATGGCGTGGATCTACWGTAGMGCCAGGCCATGYCTGGCTGCCTTTGGTAGAYGCCAACCTTGGTTGGCGCCGSCGAGATCCATCCACGCATGGCGTGGATCTACTGTAGMGCCAGGCCATGCCTGGCTGCCTTTGGTAGWCGCCAACCTTGGTTGGCGCCGGCGAGATTCATCCACGCATGGCGTGGATCTACCGCGGAGCCAGGCCATGCCTGGCTGCCTTACCCCCGCCAGCGCAGCAGCATGTCGCGCAGCGGGGTCAATGCGGTAGCCATCCCCGCCAACACGCCAACGGTGTTGGCCACCGCATCCATCGGATCGGCCATGCGGTTGCTGGTCAACGCGCCCTGCGCGAACTCGATGCCGACGCCCATCAGCACCAGGCCAGCACCTACCCACAGCAGCGGGCGGCCTCGTCGGAACAACTGCACCGCGCTGCCAGCCAGGATGAAATAAGCCAGGAAATGCTCGCCCTTGTCGCTGTTTTCCGGCAACGGGATCGGCGGCGGCGGAATCAGGCAGACCACGATCACCGTCAGCACCGCCAACACCCACAACGCGGTCCACAGTCGCGGCCGCCGCAGCGGCTTGATCACCGGCAACGCTGCACTCACAGGCGCCAGCTCAGGTCGCCCAGTTCGAAAGCCGGTTCGAAATCGACGTCGCGCTGCAGGCCA
>NZ_JBFTNR010000184.1:0-5984 GCF_056665995.1 Stenotrophomonas sp. 05L44_2 | reverse complement strand
CCCGGACCGGTGCTCCTGCCGACACCCGAAGTGGTGCAGGCACAACAACTGCTCGCCCGCCAGCAACTGGCGGTGGCGATGGACCGTGCACGCATCGCTGCCAGCCGCGACGCTGCGCCGGCCGTGCTGGAAAACGACTGAGCCTGGGAAACCAGCGGCGATCGCGCTGGCCTGCTGCCAGCGCGATCGCAGTGCGCATCAGAAGCGCGCGGTCATGCTGAGGAAGTAGCTGCGGCCGGCGACGAAGTAGTCGGTAGAGCCGTCGGCGTACAGCTTCTTGTCGGCCAGGTTGCTGACGCCGCCACGCAGGGTCAGCACCTCATTGACGTTCCATGCAGCGGTCAGGTCATACAGCGTATAGGCCTTCAGGAAGGTATTGACCACGCCGGTCTGCTTGCCGGTGTACTGCGCCGACAGGCTGCTGAAGAACGTGGTGTTCGGGGTCCAGTCCAGCGACGAATAGCCTGAGAACTCCGGGGTGTCGATCAGGTTGCGGCCAGTGGTCAGGTTCTTGGCTTCCTTCATCCAGGTCGCCGACGTGCGCCAGCGCCAGTGATCGCCGAAGCGGAAGTTGAGGTTGCCTTCCATGCCGCTGGTGCGCGCGCGCTGCACGTTGCTCATGCGCGTCCACCAGTAGCCGTTGAAGAAGCCCAGCGCTTCATACTCGATCTTGTTCCTGAAGTCGGTATGGAAGTAGGTCAGGCCGGCGTCGACCAGGGCGTTGTCGAAGCTGATGCCGATCTCGCGGTTGGTGCTGGTTTCCGGGTCCAGGTCCGGGTTGCCGGCCATGTAGCAACCGCCGCGGGTATAGCCCAGCGGGATCAGCGAGGTGCAGCCGCGGCCACCGGACTGGGTCGCCGCGCTGGGCGAATTCTCGGTCAGGCTCGGCGCGCGGAAGCCCTTGGACACGCCGCCACGGATCGTCCACTGCTCGCTCGGGTGCCAGACCAGGTAGGCACGCGGACTGACATGGCTGCCGAACTGTTCATGGTGGTCCAGGCGCGCGCCCAGGGTCAGTGCCAGGGTACGGTGCAGCTTCAGCTCGTCTTCGACGAACAGCGCCCAGGTGTCCACTTCCAGGCTGGAGCCGACCACCGGGTTGCCGGCATAGTCCACCGGCGCCTGGCCGATGGTGTCGGTGTTGGTCAACTCCTGGCGCTTCCACTGGCCGCCCACCGCGAACTGGTGGTCCACGCCCAGGGTGAAGGGCGTGCTCAGGCTGCCTTCGATGATCGTATCGGTTGCCTCGGAGCGACCGGTGGCGCCGATGTCGTTCTTGTACTCGGTCCAGTACGCGCTGAGCTTGGAAGTACCGAAATCCCACTTGCCGTCGTGGTTCAGCGCCAGCGAACTGCGCTTGAGCTCACTGGCACCCCAGGCGCCTTCGTCCTGCTTTTCCAGCGCCTGGGCGATGAAGGCCTGCTGCACACCGTGGCCAGCTTCCAGTGACACTTCCTGTGCCTCGCTCAGCTTCCACTGCAGCAGCGCGTCGACATTGCGGTCCTTCTCGCCGGCGTAGGCGTTGCCATACACGCCGCCGTTGGAGCGGTCCGAGTCGCGGCGCATGCTGTTGGCACCGATGCGCAGGCCGAAGCGCTCGCCCAGCGGTCCGGAGAAGGTCGCGCCGATCTGCTGGGTGTCGCCACGGTCGCCATCCTGCGGCCGGGTGTAGCTGTGGGTCGCGCTGCCGTTCCAGCTGTCACCGATGCGCTTGGTGATGATGTTGATCACCCCGCCCATCGCATCCGASCCATACAGSGWGGACATCGGRCCGCGCACCACYTCGATGCGCTCGATCTGGTCGGGGGAAATCCAGTTCAGGTCCTGGCGGCCCAGGTCGGGGCGATAGTTGGTCGAGGCCGAGCTGCCCATGCGCTTGCCGTCCACCAGTACCAGCGTGTAGTTGGACGGCATGCCGCGCAGCTTGATCTTGGACTGCTCACCGGCGGCGCTGAGCCCACCGGTCACGCCCGGAATACGGCTGAGCAGGGTGGCCAGGTCGTGCACCGGCTGGCGTTCGATGTCTTCGCGGCTGATCACGCTGATGCTGGCCGGGGCATCCTTGATCCACTGCTGGTTGCCCGAGGCGGTGACCACCACGGTATCCAGGTCCTTGGTCGAGGCATCGGCGCTGGCTTCAGCGGCGGCGAGGGCAGGCAGGGCCAGCAGGCAGGCGGCGGCCAGGGCGCTGGCCAGGCGGGTGCGCGACAGGCGCGCGGAACGGAGAGGGGACATGACGGCTTCCAAGGGAGAGGAGAGACCCGGTGGAAGCGGCAGGCGCACGCAGACAGCAGGCAGCCACCCCTTCCCTGGGTCGTCGAGCGCGCGGAAGGTCCGGCGCAGCTGGGTGGGTCCGGTGCGCGGAGCGCGGTGACCTGCCTGGTTAACGGAATGATAACCGTTCTCGTTTGTTACGATCCAGTACTTCCCGGGATGAATCGACATTCCCCGGYCGCGCGCGACGGTTCGCCTGCTGACTGCTGAATGGGGAGATTTCCCGGCGTAGACCTTCGCACCCGGCTTACATTCGGGGCCATAGACTGGGCCGCATTTTTCGATTCCGCCCCGTTGGAGATCGTGTGGGTTCTGGTAGTGACAGACAGCGACTGCGCGGCATGACGCCGTGGCAGACAGGACAAGTGCGGACGCCGGGAATGCGGGCCAGGAACCTTGGTGCATGCAGCCTGGCCGGGACGGCTGGTCCTGCGGCCTGCAGGGAGTAGGCGGCCATGGGGAGTGAAACCATCGACACGGAACCGGTCACGGCCGGTCCCGACGCGGGCTGGGCCCTGCTGCCGGCCGAAGCACCGCTGCTGATGCCCGAACAGACGCTCCGGCAAGGCTCGCTGAAGGTCCGGCGCCATCGCACCTCGCCACGCATGATCGGCCTGCGTCGCCTGTACATCCTCGGCGGCACCGTGGCGATGACCGCCGTGGCCACCCGGATGATGTGGCGGGTGCTGTCCGGCAACGGCATCAGCGTGCTGGAGGCCTGCCTGCTGGTGCTGTTCGTCGGCCTGTTCGCCTGGATCGCGCTGTCCTTTGCCAGTGCGGTGGCCGGCTTCCTGACGGCCGTGTTCGACCGGGGCTACCGCCTGGGCATCGATCCGGACAAGCCGCTGCCCACCGTGCACAGCCGCACCGCGCTGCTGATGCCCACCTACAACGAAGACCCGCGCCGGCTGCTGGCCGGCCTGCGCGCGATCTACGAATCGGTGGCGGCCACCGGCCAGTTGCAGCGGTTTGATTTCTTCGTGCTCAGCGATACCCGTCGCGAGGACATCGCGCGGGCCGAAGAACAGGTGTTCGCCGAACTGCGCGAGCTGGTGCCCGATGGGCGTGCGCGACTGTTCTATCGCCGCCGTGGCGACAACAGCGCGCGCAAGGCCGGCAACATCGCCGACTGGGTACGCCGTTTCGGCGGTGCCTACCCGCAGATGCTGATCCTGGATGCCGACAGCCTGATGACCGGTGACAGCATCGTGCGCCTGGTCGCCGGCATGGAGCACAACGCCGACGTCGGCCTGATCCAGACCCTGCCGTCGGTGATCGGCGGCCGCACCCTGTTCTCGCGCATGCAGCAGTTCGGTGGGCGAGTGTACGGGCCGGTGATCGCCCGTGGCGTGGCCTGGTGGCACGGTGCCGAAAGCAATTACTGGGGGCACAACGCGATCATCCGCACCCGTGCCTTCGCCGACCACGCTGGCCTGCCGGAGCTGCCGGGGCGCAAGCCGTTCGGCGGCCACGTGCTCAGCCATGATTTCGTGGAAGCGGCGCTGATGCGCCGTGGTGGCTGGGCCGCGCACATGGTGCCCTACCTGGGCGGCAGCTACGAGGAAGGCCCGCCAACGCTGACCGACCTGCTGGTGCGCGACCGCCGCTGGTGCCAGGGCAACCTGCAGCACGGCAAGGTGGTGGGCAGCCGTGGCCTGCACTGGATCAGCCGCGTGCACATGCTGATCGGCATCGGCCATTACTTCACCGCACCGATGTGGGCGATGCTGATGCTGATCGGCATCGCCATCCCGCTGTTCCAGGAAGGCATCGATTTCAACGCCCTGCTGCACCTGTCGCCCAGCGTGTACTGGCGTGCGCAGGATGAAGAACAGGTGGTGCGCCTGTTCGCCGCCACCATGGCGGTGCTGCTGATGCCCAAGGTGCTGGGTTACTTTGCGATGCTGCTCGATCCGGTTGAACGCCGTGGCTGTGGTGGCGCGATCCGGGCGTTCCTGTCGATGCTGGTGGAAACCGTGCTGGCCGCGCTGATGGCGCCGGTGGTGATGTACGTGCAGTCGCGCGGGGTGGCCGAAGTGCTGTCCGGGCGTGACTCGGGCTGGGATGCACAGCAGCGCGATGACGGTGGCATCTCGTGGATTTCGCTGGTGCGCGGCTACGGCGGCCTGGGCGTGTTTGGCGCCTTCATGGGCGTGCTGGCGTGGGCGGTGTCGCCGTCGCTGGCGGCCTGGATGGCGCCGGTGGTGATCGGCATGGTGCTGGCGGTGCCGGTGGTGGCACTGACCTCGCTGCGCGGGCCGGGCGCCTTCCTGCATCGCCTGGGCCTGCTCGACATTCCCGAAGAGAACATCCCGCCGCCGGTGCTGGTGCGCGCCGCACAGCTGCGCCGGGAAGCGGCCGAGCAACCGCCGCTGTACTGATCGCACCGTGCCAGCGGCATAATGCGGCTCGAACGTACAGGAGCCGCAACATGCTGCAAACGGTGGAACAGGAAACCGGCGCCTCGCCGCAGTGGTCGGTGATCTGGCTGCACGGCCTCGGTGCCGACGGCCATGATTTCGCGCCGATCGTGCCCGAACTGGTGCGTCCGCACTGGCCGGCGCTGCGCTTCGTGTTCCCGCACGCACCGGTGCGGCCGATCACGATCAACAACGGCGTGCCGATGCGTGGCTGGTACGACATCGTCGGCATGGACTTCCGCTCGCGCGCCGACATGGCCGGCGTGCAGGAGTCGGTGGTGCAGCTGGATGCGCTGATCGCCCGTGAGATCGAACGCGGTGTCGCCGCTGATCACATCTTCTTGGCTGGCTTCTCGCAGGGCGGGGCGGTGATCCTCAGCGCCGCGCTGGCACGCACTGCCCCCTTGGCCGGACTGATCGCACTGTCGACCTACCTGCCGGAGGCCGAAAGCGCGTCGCGCGTTGATGGTGCGGTGGATGTGCCGGTGTTCATGGCCCACGGCAGCAGCGATCCGGTGATCCCGCAGGCGGTGGCCGCGCACAGCGCCGAGACGTTGCGCACGCTTGGGCTGAACGTGCAGTGGCATAGCTACCCGATGGCCCACCAGGTCTGCGCCGAGGAAATCGACGCGCTGGGCGACTGGCTGCAGGCACGCCTGGGCGTCGCCTGACCCATGGCCGCGAGCGCTGCCACCCCGTGGATGCCGGAACTGTGCCGTTTGCCGCGGTTGGCAGCGATGCTCGGCCTGGCCGAACTGGTGGTGGTGGTGCTGGCGCTGGCGCCCGATGGCAGCCGCCACTGGACGATGGGGGAACTGGCCTCGGCCAGCGGTTTCGCGCTGTGGCTGGCGCTGGCGGTCACCGCCAGCCTGTGCCTGCTGCGGCAGGCCCTGTCGAAGCTGCCGGAACTGCTGGGCGCCGTCGCCGCCGTTGGCCTGGCTGCGCTGATCGCCATCCTGTGCGCGGGCATCATCCATGCCCTGTATGGCGTGCTGGGCGACAACTTCGCGCGCGGCATCGGCTTCTGGCGCTTCACCCTGGGCAGCGCGGCCACCACGGCGCTGATCACCGCGTTGGCGCTGCGCTACTTCTATGTCAGCGACCGCTGGGCGGCGCAGGTACAGGCCAATGCCCGCGCGCAGGCCGACGCCCTGCAGGCGCGCATCCGCCCGCACTTCCTGTTCAACAGCATGAACCTGATCGCCAGCCTGCTGCATCGCGACCCAGCGGTGGCCGAGCGTGCCGTGCTCGACCTGTCCGATCTGTTCGGCGCCGCACTGGGTGCCGGCG
>NZ_JBFTNR010000183.1:0-5990 GCF_056665995.1 Stenotrophomonas sp. 05L44_2 | reverse complement strand
GTTTTCCCGAAAGCCACGCGGCCAGCTTCGCCCTGCTCACCTATGCCAGCTGCTGGCTGAAGTGCCACCACCCGGCTGCATTCACCGCCAGCCTGATCAACAGCCAGCCACTGGGCTTCTACAGCCCCGACCAGCTGCTGCAGGATGCACGCCGGCATGGCATCACGGTACTGCCGGTGGACGTGCGCCACAGCGACTGGGATTGCACACTGGACTTCAGCAAGGGCGCGGCGGCAATCCGGCTCGGCCTGCGCCTGGTCGATGGCTGCAGCGAACCGGCCGCGCAGATCATCATGCGTGAACGCGCACGGCGCCCCTTCGACGATGTCGGCGATCTCTGCCAGCGCACCGCACTGGATCGCCGCCAGCAGGGCCTGCTCGCCGATGCTGGCGCCCTGCGCGGTCTCAGCGGCCATCGCCACCGCGCACGCTGGGATATCTCCGGCGTGGAGAACCGCCTGCCGTTGTTCGACCAGGCCCGCGCCACCGCCGAAGCGCGCGTGGCCCTGCCCCTGCCCAGCGCCTGGGAAGACATGCAGGCCGATTACCGCAGCACCGGCACCACCCTCGGCCGCCATCCGATGTCGTTCCTGCGTGCGCAGCTGCGAACCCGTGGCTGCCTGGATGCCGCGCAGCTGGCCAACCATGGTCATGGCCGGCGCGTACGCATCGCCGGCCTGGTACGCATGCGCCAGCGCCCGCAGACCGCCAGCGGCGTCACCTTCCTTACCCTGGAAGATGAAACCGGCATGGTCAACGCCGTGGTCTGGCGACATCTGGCCGACCGCCAGCACCACGTCCTGGTAGATACGCAGCTGATGCAGATCGACGGCCGGCTGGAACGCGTGGATGGCGTGCAGCATGTGATCGTGCAGCGCATGCACTGCCTGGACGAACTGCTGCAGGGACTGCGCAGCCACAGCCGCGACTTCCATTGACGATACACACCGTCACACACCGAACTGGCCACGGCCGACCGGATTCCGCTATCGTCGGCCACGTCCAAGGAAGGAATACACAATGGCTCGTGCCCTGACCCTGACCACCCTGGTGGTCGCCATGCTCGCGTTGCTCGTTTCCGGCTGGACCGCCTGGAACCTGCATCGCAGCCAGTCACCGCACCGCGTGATCGAAGCGCGCGGCCTGATCATCCACGATGCCAGCGGCCAGCCGCGGGTGATCCTCGGCGCCCCGGTTCCCGACCCCCTCAGCCGGGGCCGCCCGCAGGGGCCGCGTGCCACCGCCCTGTCCGGCCTGATCCTGCTCGGCCCCGATGGCTCCGAGCGCGGCGGCTACGGCACCAGCGACCGGGGTGGCGAAGCCCTGCTGACCCTTGACGATGCCACCGGCACCACCGAGGTCTTCAAGGTGGTCGCCAATCCGGACCGCGGTGCCAGCCTGATGGTCAAGCACCAGAACAACACCGGCGCCATGCTGAGTTCCTGGCAGGGCAAGCCGGAGCTGGTGTTCCTCGACGACAGCGGCCAGTCCTACTACGTGCGCCCCGGCGCCAGCGCTGCGCCCTGAGCGCGCACGCTCAGCGCATCACCGCCGCCAGGTCATCGGCCAACCGACGTTGCTGCGGCGGGCCGAGTGCCGCACAGGTGATGCGCAACCCATGCGCCGGTGCAGACACCGCAAAGACTTCACCCCCACGCACATGCCAGCCACGCGCCGCCAGCGCCAGCACCTGCGGCGTGCTGTCGGCCGGCAGGGGCAGCCACAGATTCAAGCCTTCCATCGGCATCGGTGTCGGCAGCCCGCGCGCCTGCAGCAGGGCCTGCAGACCCTGCAGCCGCTGCTGGTAGCGCTCACCGGCGGCAGCCACCTTCGCCCGTTGCTGCGCCGACTCCAACACCGAACTGGCTGCATCCTGCAACAGATGGCTGACCCAGCCGGTGCCCGCCGCCAGCCGCAGACGCAGGCGCGCCGCGGTCTGCTCATCGCAGGCCAGCCAGGCCACGCGCAGGTCCGGGCCCAACGCCTTGGACAACGAACGCAGCAACGCCCACCGCCGACCGTCCATCGGCAACACCGAGTGATAGGCCTGTTGCGAGAGCAGCGCGTAGTGATCGTCGATCAGCACCGCGACCTGCGGATAGCCGGCCAGCAACTGGCGCAGCGCACGTGCACGCTTCGCGTCCAGGCTGGCACCAGTAGGATTGTGTGCGCGCGGGGTCAGCAGCACCGCGCGTGCACCTGCATCCAACGCCTGCCGCAATGATTCCACCTGCATGCCGTGCGCATCCACCGCCACCGGCAGCGGCGCGTGTCCGGCCGCACCGAGGACATTGAGGCTGCCCAGGAAACAGGGATCCTCCACTGCGATGCGGTCCCCCGGCAGCAGCCACGCCGACAACAGACGCTCGATGCCATCGACCGCGCCATGGGTCAGTTCCAGCGCATAGTCCGGCGGGCAATCGGCATCCAGCGAAGCCCGTGCCAGGCGTTGCATGCGTGGATCGACCGTCTCCACTCCATACAGGCGCGAGGCCGCCGCGGCCACCCGCAGGCTAGGCAGGCAGCGCGGATCCGGGTTGCCGCCGGCCAGGTCATGCAGGGCCAGCCCCGGCGCACTGCCCTCGCGCGCCATCGTCGCCGGCAGGCCGCGCACCACCGTGCCGCGACGCCCTGCCGTACTGGCCAGGCCCGCCGCGTCCAGCCGCTTGTAGGCAGCGGCTACGGTATTGCGGTTGACCCCCAGTCGATCGGCCAGATCCCGCACCGGCGGCAGCACGCTGCCGGCCGCCAGATGGCCGCTACCGATGCCCTCGCGGATGCTGTCGAAGATCGCTTCGGCGCTGTTCCCGGTGATTTTCATTTTGTCCTATGCCAAACTATCTCTTGTCCTGTGCCAGTGTATCCCACCCTGGCCACCCCGCACCGGAGGTGCCCCATGTCCCTCGCCCCCGCCGACTGGCCCGTCGCCCAGTCCGTCGAACAGATCGCCGCCAACCTGGCCACCGTGCGCCAGCGCATCGCCAGCGCCTGTGCCCGCGCCGGTCGTGATCCGGCCAGCGTGCGCCTGCTGCCGGTCAGCAAGACCGTCGATGAAGCACGCATCCGCATGGCCGTAGCCGCCGGTTGCCACCAGCTGGGGGAAAACAAGGTGCAGGAGGCGCAGCGCAAGGCCGAGGCCATGGCCGACCTTGGCGTGCATTGGTCAGTCATCGGCCACCTGCAGACCAACAAGGCCCGCTACGTCGCACGCTTCGCCAGCGAGTTCCAGGCGCTGGACAGCCTGCGCGTGGCCGAGGCGCTGCAGCAGCGGCTGCTGCTGGAGGACCGCACGCTGGATGTGTTCGTACAGGTCAACACCTCGGCAGAGCCCAGCAAATACGGCCTGGAGCCGGCGGCGGTGGCCGACTTCGTGCAGCAGCTGCCCGCCTTCGACCGCCTGCGCGTGCGTGGCCTGATGACCCTCGCCATCTTCACCCCCGAGGTGGAACGCGTACGCGCCTGCTTCGTGCGCCTGCGCGAGCTGCGCGACCAGCTTCAGCAGACGGCGCCGGCAGGCCTGGACCTGTCGCAGCTGTCGATGGGCATGTCCGGTGATTTTGAAGTCGCCATCGAGGAAGGTGCCACCGTCGTCCGCGTTGGCCAGGCGATCTTCGGTGCACGCTCCACGCCCGACAGCTTCTACTGGCCCACCCCGGGAGCACCGGCATGAAGCGCGCCGTTGCCCTGCAGCACGTGGCCTTTGAAGATCTTGGCACCCTGCATCCGCTGCTGCTCGCGCAGGGATGGCAGGTACATACACTGCAAGCCGGCGTGGATGCACTCGATGCAGCCGAAGATGCCGATCTGCTGGTGGTGCTGGGTGGCCCGATCAGCGTCAACAATGGAGCGGCCTACCCGTTCCTCGCCGACAGCATCGCGTTGCTGCAGCGTCGCCTGCAGCAACAGCGGCCGACGCTGGGCATCTGCCTGGGCGCCCAGTTGATGGCGCGCGCACTGCATGCTGTCGTTGCCCCCACCGGCGGCAAGGAAATTGGTTTTGCACCGCTGCTGCTCACCGATGAAGGCCAGCGCTCGCCTTTGCAGGCATTACAGGGCATCCCGGTGCTGCACTGGCATGGTGAAGCCTTCGAACTGCCGGAGGGCGCACGCCGCCTCGCCAGTACGCCCGCCTGTCGCCACCAAGCCTTCGCCATCGGCCACCATGCACTCGCGTTGCAATGCCATCCCGAACTGGATGCGCGCCAGTTCGAGCGCTGGCTGATCGGCCATGCGCTGGAACTGGCCGCGGCCGGTATCGATCCCGTCGACCTGCGCACGCAGGCCCGCCGCTACGGCGGGCCTCTCGCCGCCGCGGCGACCGCAATGTTCCATCAGTGGCTGCACGACCTGCCGGAGACCCGCCAATGCACTACCGCCTGACCATCCAGCACAACGGCATCCATTGGGGCCATGTCGACTGCGACGGTCCCAACGCGCTGCAACGCATTGATGCCATCGCCGCACGCCTGCCCGCTGCCGAAGGCTTCACCCTGCAACGGCAGAAGGGCATCGGTGAGGAGCGCATCCTCTCCAGCACCGCCGATGGCCTGCGCGTGCTGGCCGCGCAGATCCAGTACCGCGATCTCTGACCATCGCGCCAGGAGCCGGCCAGCGGCCGGCACTACCCGGCTACCCACTCCCATGCGAAGCTTCACGCATGTTGAAACTGTCACGCGGCACCATCGACGGCCTGCGCATTGCCCCACGCTGGCCCGCGTCACAGGTCATCGTCGAGGCCGAGGTTCTGCAGCGCCTGCTCGACGCGCAGGCCCTGCTGCCGTCCACGCTTCGTCTGCTGGTCACCCGCGGCTTCGAATGCAGCCAGGGACAGCTGGGCGGCTTCCGGCGCGTGGTCCGGCGGCTGGGCATCGCCGTGTTCCGCTGCTGCTATCGGCATCGCCATGATGAGATCGACGCCATCTTCGGCGCCAATGGCCACGATCTGGACGGGCGTCATGTGGATGTCTCGCTGGTCCTGCACGGCCAGCGCCTGCGCCTGCTTCCGCTGGGCGTGTTCACTCCACTGCGCTGGCAGCAGCAGCGCGTCAGCCGCCATGCCGACGCCGTTGCAGCGGCCAAGGATGCACTGCAGCGATGCGACTTCGATCTGCACCCCAACGCCACGGAGAGCCTGCAGATCCACTGCGACTATCGCGGCATCACGCTGGCGGAACCGTCGCGTTGATCGACGTTCCCCGCGTGTTGCAGGCAACCTGCACCGACCTTCAGCAACGGCTGGGCCGGATCGACAACCTGTCGGGCAATGGCGAACGAAGCCTCATCATCGAAGGCGAACTGCTGCGGTTCCCTTATCGTATCTACGCCGACGCCACGGACCTGTTCCGGCTCGCATCCCAACTGCAGGGTGATACGCGCGCCCTTTGCCTCTGCCTGCTCTCGCGTCACTGCGACGGACATGTACGGCAACGTGCGATCGAGAAGCTGGGGCCCTCGCCGATGCCCTGGGTGCATGCCTTCCAGCTGGCCTTGCTGGGGGAGTACGTGGACGAGGTCGCGTCGGCCGTGGCGATCACGGCGCAACAGACCGGCCTGCAGCGCTATGCCGCGCTCATTGGCGAGAACCGCGCATTCTTCGACCTCTGCCGACAGCGCGCTGCCAGTTACTGGAATGCCTACTACCGCGCCCGCTACCCCAGCCTGCGCATGTTCCCCGCGCACCGCCTGCTGCTGCAGATGGAACGCGCCGCGCGCTCGCCATAGCCCGCTCTACGCGTGCCAGCGCACGCCCGCGTGGCACTACCGCAGGACGGGCGCACACAAACACAGATGCAAATGATTCTTCTTTACTGTAACGTGACGCCGCTGCCCTTGCCGCCGCGGGCTGTTCCCTTCCCCAGCCGTCGCCCGCCCCGTGCCCATGCCTGTCGAATCGACGGATGTCGCGCAGCTGTGCGCAGCCCGCTACCGGCCGCTGCACGCCCACGTCCGTCGCAAACTCATCCAACACAGCTTTGCCTCAGGTGCTGATG
>NZ_JBFTNR010000182.1:0-5994 GCF_056665995.1 Stenotrophomonas sp. 05L44_2 | reverse complement strand
CACCAGCACATGCTTGCCATCGGCGGTCACGTAAGCCGCCGCCGGCTGCTGGCCACCAACCATGCCGGCAAAGCCGCGCAGGCCGCCCGGCGCGTCGAATTCGGAGACCACCTCGAAGCCATGCTTCTCGATGCCCTTCAGGACAGCTGGCAACTCACCCTTCCTGGCGGCTGCCGTTGCCGAAGCCGTTGCCGGTGCAGCGGCACCCTTGCCCGGTGGGGTCTGTGCCTGGCTGCAGGCAGCCAGCGCCAGCATGGCCGGCAGCATCAGCGTATGCGCGATGCGCGGGGAAATCGACAACATGGAAACTCCGTAGTGGGATGCCAGCGCAGGCTACCGCAGCCGGCGCAGTTTGTGTTCAAGACCGGCCTGGGTCAGTTCGCCGAGATGCAGTTCCTGCAACCGCCCCTGCGCGTCGAAGAAGAGCGTGGAGGGGAAAGCCCGGACGTCCAGCGAGGTAGAGGCAGCCGATGACTCATCCAGCAGGACGTTGCCCAGCGAGATGTGTTCAGCGGCTAGAAAGGTCTGGACCTCGGCAAGGGTCTCGCCCTGGTTGAGGAAGACGAACTGGATATCGGCATGCTTCTGCTGGGCCGTCGCCAGTACCGGCATCTCCCGGCGACACGGGCCGCACCAGCTGGCCCACAGGTTCAGCACGAGCGGCCTGCCGTGAAACTGCTGCAGGTCAATCGCCCTGCCCTGCAGGTCGACTACCTGCAGTGTCGGCAGCGGCATCTGCTTTGCCTGCCAGTACGCGAGCCCCTGGCTTGCACCGCCCCACAGCAGCAGTCCGGCCAGCGCACCTGCCAGCACCGGCGCCCTCAACGCGCGATGCCTGCGCAGTCGCCACAGCGCCCAGGCAAATCCAGCGCCGATCACAACGGGCAGGTGATACCCACCATCGGCAATCTGCAGCACGCTCCAGGGAGCTTCACGATAAAGGCTGAAATGCGCGGCAACAAAGGACAGCCGGCCACACAGCAGGCCAACCAGCAGCATGTCCAGCACCATCCCGGCTGCAGGTGGCCGAGCCTGGCCAGGCTCAGCACGCGACCAGAACCGCGCAATGGCCATCGCCAGCAACAGGAAGATCAGGATCAACACCACCGGCATCGGCACCGGCCCAACACTCGACATCAGCTCACCCGCTCTCGCCTGCACAGACCCGCATGGTCAAAGCGTCGTGCCTGCGATGCAAGCACGACGCATCCAACAGCATTCATCAAGCGGCGTTGCGCCCCAGCTGCGTGCCTGGCGAGGCGCGCAGCCCTCGCAGACTGCCGGCCACGGCAGGCGTCAGCGGACGGTCGCGGCGTTTATTGCTGACGTGGCGACGATAGTTGGCGGGCGTCATGCCGACGATGCGCAGGAACAGCCGGCGGAATGCGCTCTGATCARCGTAGCCCACCCCCCAGGCAACTTCGTCGATGCTGGCGCCCTGCTGCAGCAACGTCTGCGCCTTGGCCACGCGCAGTCGCTGGCAGTACTCGATGGGCCGCAGCCCGGTCGCCTTCAGGAAACGGCGTTGCAGGGTCCGCGGTTCCAGGCCGGAGATCTCACAGATTGCCCCCAGCGTCGCCCCACGTGCAGCCGTGGTATGCAGCCAGCGCTGCGCCTTCAGCACGTCACGGTCACCATGGGCGAAGTTGGCACTGAATCRCTCGAGATCCTGCTGGATCCCCACTGGCACCACTATCCCCAACTGCTGTGCCACCGCGCTGGCCACGCCCTGGCCGTGCAGCCGGTACAGCAGGCGCAGACCGAGGAAGCGCCAGGCCTGGGCCCCGCCCACGGTGAGCAGATCGCCATCATCGACGAGTGCACGCTCACTGGGTGCCCAGCTGCCGACCTGCACCTGCAGCGCCGGATGGCGGTTGAGGTCAGGGCCTGACACCGTGCGCCCCGTCAACAGACCCGCCCGTGCCAGCACACTGACCCCGTCACCTGCGGCGGCCAGCAGGCTGCCGCCGTCGTAGTGGGCCCGCAACCAGTCCAGCAGGACATCCTCGGCGCGCAGCGACGCACCGGAACTGACCTGGCCCGGCAAGGCGATCACTGCGGGAATTGCCGCGTCCAGCATTTCGGCACCGGCAATGCGATGCACGCCGGTATTGCTGGCAGGCACAATCCAGCGGGTGACCAGCACCCGCTTGCAGGGCCGTCGCTGCTGCTGCGCCAGACGATTGGCGACGTGCGCCATTTCGGCAAGCACCGATGCAGCCGACGGGTCGCCTCCGGGGTATTCAACCACCGCAACCTCGACGAATCCTTCGTTGCTGATTCCCTCCACTCCCCACCTCCTCTTCCGGTTCAGGCCGTCGAGCGGCCGGTTCAGGTTGAGGGTAGGAACTGCTTTGCCCCGGGGGCTATGAAGAAAGTTGCAAAGTGTGCTGAATGGGTGACGCAGGCAAAGCCTTGACTCTTGACCAGAGTCCAGGGATGACTATGCACGGCAGGTCCAGAGGAGTCCGCCGTGAACATTGGTCAGTTGGCACGCCAGGCCGGCGTCCCCATCGACACCGTCCGCTACTACGAACGTCAGCAGCTTCTGCCCACCGCGGCACGTACGGCAGGTGGCTATCGCATCTTCGGCGAGCAGGATCTGCGACGCCTGCGCTTCATCCGCCGGGCAAAGACTCTGGGCTTCAGCCTGGACGAGATCGGTGAACTGCTTTCCCTCAGCGATCATCCTCCGCAGGACATGGGCAGCGTGCGTGACACCGCGCGGATTCGACTGCAGGACATCGAACTGCGGATGGCCGAACTGCAGCGCATGCATGGCGCCCTCTCGCAACTGGTCGATGCCTGCCCCGGACATGGCGCGCTCGACCAGTGCCCGATCCTGGCCGCGCTGACCGGGGAAGACCGCTGAGCGCCTGACGTCTGCGTCGACACATGTGCTGCCTGGCAGGCGGAAATCGCCTCCGCGCCATCGCGCGCCATGTGTAGAAAAGTGCAACAAAGCGCTTGCCAACCCCCGGGGGCACAGCTATTATTTCGCTCCTCAGCGACGTGGGGCCATAGCTCAGCTGGGAGAGCGCCTGCATGGCATGCAGGAGGTCAGCGGTTCGATCCCGCTTGGCTCCACCATACTTTCGGCATTAGGCCGTCGAAAGGTCGCAAAGAACATTGATGAGATCTGCGTCCCCATCGTCTAGAGGCCTAGGACATCACCCTTTCACGGTGGCGACCGGGGTTCGAATCCCCGTGGGGACGCCACTCATCATGAACAACGAGGACCCGGCCGATAACCGGGTCTTTTTTGTTCACCGCCCACCGGCATTCAGGTTGTGGCGTCGGAACGCTCCTGCCCTTGTGGCAATGAACGATTCGATGAAAAAGCTTCAAAAAAAGCTTCCACAAATGTGAACAGGCAGGTATGATAGGCGGCTCGGTAACACGGGGCCATAGCTCAGCTGGGAGAGCGCCTGCATGGCATGCAGGAGGTCAGCGGTTCGATCCCGCTTGGCTCCACCACTTTCGRCATTAGGCCGTCGAGAGTTCTACAACTTGAAGTTTTTCGTGCGTCCCCATCGTCTAGAGGCCTAGGACATCACCCTTTCACGGTGGCGACCGGGGTTCGAATCCCCGTGGGGACGCCAATCTTTGAAACCCCGGCTTCGGCCGGGGTTTTTCTTTGCCTGCGATTCCCTGGTGACCGCGTTTCAGAACCGGCGATACATGCCGATCGAGGCTGGCGCGGTCGCCTCAAAGCCAAACTGCGCATACAGCCGATGTGCCTCGCCATCGGCCAACAGACTCACATACGCCGACGGCGGCAGGTTGCCCTGCATCCAGTCGCTCAGACGCTGCATCACCGCCTTGCCCAGACCCTGCCCCTGCAGGCGCGGCAGCACGGCGATATCGCAGACCTGCAGGTGGCAACCACCATCGCCGATGATCCGGCCCATCGCTACCAGCTCGCTGCCCTGGTAGGCACAGACACCGAAAACGGTATTGGGCAATGCCCGCGTCGCCGCCTCATGGGTCTTTGCACTGAGCCCGGCCAGCGCACGCAGCTGGCAGTAGTCTTCAACCGTCGGCACCGCCTGACGGAACTGGATCGTCTCTGGATCATTCATGCAACGTCTCCTGGAAGGTCGAGCTATCCTGCCGCATCCATGTCGCAGCCGCTGCGACCCATCTTCCGGCAGAGTCCAATGTGCTATTCCGCCCTGATCCGCGCCGACTACGCCAAGCTGGTGCGCGAGTTCGGCGCCGTCCTCTCCCTGGAGGAGTTCGCCGAACTCTATGCGCATGATCCCGGCAAGAAACGACCGAAAACGCCGAAAGCGATGGACGACGGATTTGCCGGTGCGCGCACCGAACTGGGCCGCGACATCGTGGCGAAGATCCAGCAATGGCATGCACAGGAGCGGCAACAGCTGCAGGCTGAGCTGGAGCGGCAGCTTGAGCGTCGCGACATCGCCAATGCAACCCTGGCCACCCGTCCCACGCAGAAAGCGCGCAATGACCTGCGCGTTGCCGGCAACCGCATCGACCGCGCGCAGGCACGGCTGGACGACCTGCATCGGGAACAGCTGCTGCCACGCGACAACCGTATTTTTCCTGGCACCTACGCGCCGGTGATGGTCAGCGAGAATGGCCGGCGCGTGATCAAGCCGATGCGCTATCAATGCCGGCTTCCGGACAAGCCCGCGCGCAACGATGTCCTCTATCCCGGCACCTACAATGCGCGGCGGGACAGCCTGGAAGGCTATTGGCGCGGGGCCTTCGGACTGCGCCACGGCGTGGTGGTGGTACAGGCCTTCTACGAGCACGTTCCTCGCCACACCATTGCCGGCCGCACCCTGCACAACGACGAGAAGGAACAGGACGTRGTGCTGGAGTTCCGCCCTGATCCGCCGCGCGACTTGTTGCTGGCCTGCCTGTGGGCGGAATGGGAGGGCCCGGAAGGACGCCTGTTGTCGTTCGCCACCATCACCGATGGACCGTCAATCGATGTTGCCGCTGCCGGCCATGACCGGGGCGTACTGCCGATCCGCGCCGAGCATCTGGACGCATGGCTCAACCCGGACCCGGACAACCTGCCGGCGCAGTACGCCATCCTCGACGACCGCGAGGAGATCCGTTATGTCTACGAAGAAGCCGCCTGAGCGGTTGGATCAGGCGTTGGCGCTGGAACGTCCCACTGCGCGGACCAATGCCTTGGACAGTTCCGCCGACAGATAGGGCTTGATCAACAGTACCCCCGATCGCATCGCGACCGGCAGTTGTTCGGCGGCCATGCCGGTGGCGAGCACGAACGGCACCCCGCGCGCGGCCAGCGCCGCAGCGACTGGTTCACTGGTCTCGTTGTGGGCCAACCGGTAATCCAGCAGGGCCACGTCAGGGTTGGCCTCTTCCAGCAGGCGCAGTGCCTCGGCAACGGACGCGGCAAGACCAACGACCAGAGCACCGGAATGCACCAGCTGCATCTGCAGCAGCGCCGCACTCATCTCGTCGTTCTCCACTACCAGCACCCGCAGGTCCTGCAACGCTGACATAGGCTATCGCTCCGTGCCTGTTAAGCGTTGCCAGTATAGCCAGCAGTCGGCCGATACCGACAATTTGAAGCCATTTCGGCCCTGTTCGCCCGCACCTCTATGAACGCCCGCCCGGCTCGGGTACACTAGCCCGCTGCTGCCGGTGTGGCGGAATGGTATACGCAGCTGACTCAAAATCAGCCGGGGGCGACCCCATGAAGGTTCGAGTCCTTTCACCGGCACCACAAGCCTTGCAACGCGAGGCTTCCAGAAGGAATGGCGGAATGGAGTCGTGAATCAGCCGACTCCGGCCAATTCTCCTCCCCACTTCCCCTCTCGATCGTCCTGTCACCGCCGCAGTTGCTGCAGCACCGCCCTCCCGTTGGGACGCAGATAGACGTCGCCGGTCTTGGTGTCCAGCAGGATGTTGAAATTCCGAAGAACTTCACTTCCGATCGTGCCATCGCCACTGGAGCCGTCTTCGTCGATGGTGAAAGACACCTTGGGC
>NZ_JBFTNR010000181.1:0-6001 GCF_056665995.1 Stenotrophomonas sp. 05L44_2 | reverse complement strand
CAGCGAGGCATTCAAACGGTTGTCGAACCAGGCGCCCTTTCGAACCAGGCGCCCTTGACGCCCACTTCGTAGGTCCAGATAGCTGCCGTTGCGGTCCTTCAACGTCTGCGGCTGGAAGATCTCGGTGTAGCTGGTGTACGTCGAGTAGGTGTCGTTGATGTCGAACACGAGGCCGGCATACGGCGTGGTCACCTTGTGCTCGCGATCTGCGCCTTCGCCCTCGCTCTTCCAGTCGGTGTAGCGCGCGCCGATGATCAGCTTCAACGGATCGGCCAGCGACAGGCGTGCGGCGGCATAGCCGGCCTTCTGGGTGATGGTGCCCTCGCTGGCCAGCGCCAGCGGGTTCCAGTTCGGCTCGCTGATGTTGCCCGTCCAGTTCAGGTAACTGGCGAACGGGTCCCAGCTCTGGCCGGCGCCGCCGACCTGGTAGTCGCCGTAGTTGGCGTAGTCGCGCTTGTTGTAGCTCAGCCCGGCCATGAACTGGTGCTCGCGGCCGAACAGCTGGAACGGACCATCAACATAGCCATCGACACCGGTGACCTTGCGCTCGGTGTTGTAGAAGCCTGCGGACGGCGAAATGCCTGCACCGGTGGTCTTGTCGAAGTTCGAGGCGCCGGTGGTCCAATCGTTGTACGCAGGGTAGAACAGCTTGTCGTCGGCCTTGGTCTGGTCATGCGTTGCGCCGATCTTGAACTTCCAGCCGTTGCTGAAGGCGTGCTGCAGGGTGGCGAACGCGCGCTTGCTGGTGGTGTCCCAGTAGGTCCAGTTCGGGCTGGCGTTGAACGATTCGTCGTACGGGGTCGCGCTGCCGTCGGAGTACAGCATCGGGAAGCCACCCCAGGTCGCGCCGTTGGCGCGCTTCTGCTGGTAGTCGTAGCCCACGCTGAGCTGGGTATCCGGGGTCAGGTCGGCGTCGATCACCGCATAGCCCAGCGTCTTGCGCTGGTTGTAGCGGTCCATCTGCCCATCGGTGTCCAGGTAGCTGCCGATCACCCGGCCGCGTACGGTGCCGCTGGCGTTGAGTGCGCTGCCCACGTCCACGGTGGTGCGGGTGCGGCCCCAGCTGCCGACGTTGACCGACACGCTGCCGGTCAGTTCGGCGCTGTCGGCGTGCTTGCGGATCAGGTTCACCGAGGCGGAAGGATTGCCGGCGCCGCTGAGCAGGCCGGTGGCGCCACGCACCACTTCCACGCGGTCATACAGGGCCAGGTCCAGGCCGGAGTCACCGTAGCTCCAGTTCTGCACCATCTGCGTGGGCAGGCCATCGAACTGGTACGCATCGATGTAGAAGCCGCGCGCATAGAACTCGGTGCGCTCGCTGTCGGACTGGGTGCTGGTGACGCCGGTGGTGTTGCCCAGCACGTCGATGATGTCGTCCAGCTGCTGATCTTCGATGCGCTGGTGGCTGATGATGCTGACCGACTGCGGGATCTCGCGCGGCGCCAGGTCGAAGCGGGTGCCGGCCGAGGTACGGCGCACCGAATAGCCTTCGGCGCGCTCGCCCTTTACTACGACCTTGTCGAGGGTGGTCGGGTCGGTGGCGGTTTCGGCGAAAGCGGTGGGTGCGACGGCGCAGAGCGCGACGAGCACGGCAACGGACAGCCGCTGCGGCTGCGGGGTACGGAAGGCGGGACGGATCATGCGGATTCCTGCAACGGGCACGCGCGTTCGGCCGTCATCCAGGAGTCGAGGCGCTACGGGTAGGGGAAGGGCGGGCAGGCCGTCCTGGCACCACCGGAAACGAAAGAAATGGTAATACGAACTATTCCTATTTACAAATCATGAGCAAACGCGTGCGGCCTCGCGGCTCGGCTCGGTTGCCGTCAGCGGGTGCTCTGCGGTTGCAGCAGCGGCAGCGGGTCCCGCGCGCCGTCGGCGCCATAGATGCCCCAATGCAGATGGGGCGGCGTGCCCTTGGCGTTGCCGCTGTCGCCAACATGGCCGAGCAGGTCGCCGGGTTGCACCACCTGGCCGCGCGCCAGGCCATCGGCCCAGTCTTCCAGGTGCGCGTAGTAATAGCGCTCGCGTCCCGGCCCGATCACCCAGACCTGGCGGCCACCGAGTCCGCTGTCGCGGATGTCGGCGACAACGCCGGGGGTAGCGCTGCGCACCGGCGTGCCGCGCTTGCCGAAGATGTCGATACCCGCGTGCGTGCGGTCGCGCCCGCGCGGTGCGCCGAAGGTATCGGCGATCTGCCGGGGCCGCACGCCGTCCACCGGCACCGGCAGTTGCGTGGCCGGTGGCATGCGCGAGAGTGTCCACAGCATCTTCGGTGCGGCAGCCCACGGGCTGTTCCAGAAGGCCATCGCCGCGATGACCAGGATCAGCAGGAAGGCGCCACGCAGCAACCAGCGGCGCAGGCGTCTGGCGTTGGAGGGGGAAGCGGTGTTCATGCGTCACCAGTGTAGGAGCAGGACAGGCTCGACGGCATCTGCGTCATGTCAGCGGCACGTCGAACCCGCGCTTCAACGTGCCCAGCGCCACCGACGTGCGGAAGCGCTCGATGTTGTCATCACCGCCGAACAAGCGCTCGGTGATCGCCTCGTATTCCTCCATCGATGCCGCCGAGAGCAGCAGCAGGAAATCGCCGTCGCCGGTGATCGAGTAACACTGCTGCACGGCAGGGTCGTCCTGCACGCGGCGGCGGAACGGGGCGACCTTCTCGCGCTGTTCGCTGACCACGCGCACCTCGACGATGATGGTCAATGGCCGGCCGATTTTCGCAGCGTCGATCACCGCCACGTTGGCGGCGATCACCCCGCTGTCCTGCAGGCGCCTGATCCGCCGCTGCACCGCCGGCGTGGACAGGTGCACGGCTTCGGCGATCTGCCGCTGCGGCAGGGTGTTGTCCTGCTGCAGGAGGGCGAGGATGGCGCGGTCGAAGCTGTCCAGCACGGGGGCGGTGGCCATGGTGAGCAGAAGTTGCACGGACGGGCCGTCAATTGAGCCAAGTGCTCGCCGCCGACGCAATAGACTGGCGGCATGCAGACTTCTCGAATCGCGCCGATGTTGCCGGCGCTGGCGGTGCTCGGCTCGGTCACCGCACTGGCCATTGGTACCTCCTACGCCAAGCAGCTGTTTCCGTTGATCGGCGCGCAGGGCACCAGCGCGCTGCGCGTGGGCTTTTCGGCGTTGTTGCTGCTGCTGTTCTGGCGGCCATGGCGCTGGAAGACCAGCCGCGTGGATGCGGTCACCATCCTGCGCTACGGCCTCACCCTGGGCCTGATGAACCTGTTGTTCTACATGGCCTTGCGCACGATCCCGTTCGGCATCGCGGTGGCCATCGAATTCACCGGCCCGTTGACGGTGGCGATGCTGTCGTCGCGGCGGCCGATCGATTTCCTGTGGGTGGGTTGCGCGGCGGTCGGGCTGCTGTTGCTGCTGCCGATCGGCGGCGGCCCGGCACTGGACCCGGTGGGCGTGCTGTACGCCATGGGGGCGGCAGCGTGCTGGGGCCTGTACATCGTGTTCGGCAAGCGCGCCGGCCACCTGCACGCCGGGCATTCGGTGTCGCTGGGGCTGCTGGCCGCGTCGCTGGTGGTGGTGCCGGTGGGCGTGGTGCATGCCGGCGCGGCGTTGCTGGAGCCGAAGATCCTGCTGGCCGGGCTGGTGGTGGCGCTGGTGTCCAGCGCGATCCCGATGTCACTGGAAATGATGGCGCTCAAGCGCCTGCCCAAGGAGACCTTCGGCATCCTGATCAGCATGGAACCGGCGGTGGCCGCGCTGTGGGCGATGCTGCTGCTGCATGAGCACCTGCATGGCCTGCAGTGGCTGGCCATCGGCTGCACGGTACTGGCCTCGGTGGGCAGCACGATGACCGCACGGCGGTTGAAGGTGCCGGTGGCGCAGGCGGGGTAGCGCTGGGCCATGCCCGGCGGAGAGCGTGCGGACCAACGGTCCGCACCCACCAGGTCAGCCTGCCAACGGTCCGCACCCACCAGCTCAGCCTGCCAACGGGGTCCGCACCACCAGGGCAGCTTTCCAACCAAGGTTGGGCCCTTACCAGGGGCGGTAGCGCCGGGCCATGCCCGGCGAGCGCAGCGGCAGGGCTCAGCGCAGGGCGTCGGCCGGGACGTCGATTGCCATCGCCAAGGCAAGATGGTCGGAGAACGCAGCGGGCACCGCTTCCACGGTGCGGGTCTGCAGGCCGCTGCTGACCAGGATGTGGTCGATGGCGCGGTCGGGGCGCCAGCTGGGGAAGGTCGGCACGATGCAGCCGGGCGGCTGCAGCCGGGTCTTCTGGTACAGCACCTGCATTTCCGGACGTTCGGCCAGGCAGTTGAAGTCGCCCATCAGCACCGCATTGGGGTGGTCGGACAACAGCTCGGCAATGAAGCCGAGCTGGGCCATCCGCGAACCGGCGCCCAAGGACAGATGCGCTACCGCAACGGCCAGGCCATCGCGGCCATCGCCGAACTTGGCCAGCAGCACGCCGCGCCCGCCGATACGGCCGGGCAGGGCGTGGTCCTGCACTTCCACCGGTTCCAGCTTGCTCAGCAGGCCGTTGGCGCTGGAGGCGACGCCACCCATGCGCCGGTTCGGCTGGTGGCTCCAGTAATTGAAGCCGGCGCGTTGGGCCAGGTAATGGGTCTGGTTGGTGAAGCCCGAGCGCAGGCTGCCCGGGTCGGCCTCCTGCAGGCCGACGATGTCATGACCGCGCGCCAAAGTGGCAATCGCGTCAAGGCTGCTGCGCTTGCGACCCGCCGGCAGCGCATGTGACCAGCTGCGGGTCACATAGTCGCTGTAGCGGCGGGTACTTGAGCCGGCCTGGATGTTGGCCGTCAGCAAGCGCAGGGTCCGTGTTGTGGGGGAAGTCACGGCCGGGAAAACGTCTCTTTGATCAGTGAGCCTGGGCCGCACCGCGTTCGCGGGCGATCAGGTGGTCGGCAATGCGCAGCATGTCCGGGAAGCTCTTGCCCTTCACCAGGTACTTGCCGTTGACGATGATCGACGGGGTGCCGCTGATCTGGCTGCGCTGGGCGAACTGCTTGGCCGAGTTGGTCTTGGCATTGACCGCGAAGCTGCCCATGGTGGCGGCGAACTGCTTCGGATCCACGCCGTAGGCACCATAGAACTTGGCGATGTCATCGACCGAATCAGCACCGCGCTCGCCCTTCAGGGTCTTCTGCGAGTGGATGGCCGAGTACAGCGCTTCGTGAGTCTTCTCCTGCACGCCCAGGGTCTGTGCGGCGTAGAAGGCACGGGCGTAGTTGTCCCAGGTGCCGCCGAACATGGCCGGCACGTAGACGAAGTTCACATCGCTCGGCAGGCCAGCCTTCCACGGGCCGACCAGCGGCTGGAACGCAGCGCAGGCCGGGCAGACGTAACCGAAGATCTCGACCACTTCGACCTTGCCGGCGGCCGGCTGGAACGGCTGGCCGTTCGGGATCAGCTGGTAGTCGGCGCCTTCCACCGGGGCCGGGCCGGTCAGCGCGGCGGTGGTCGGGGCAGGTGCAGCGCTGGCAGCGGTCTTGTCACCTTCGGCAGCCGGTGCAGCGGCTTCGCCGCCTGCGGCCGGCGCGGCCGGTTCGGTGCTGGCCGGGGTCGCTGCCGGTTCTGCCGGGGCGGAGGTGTTGGTGGTGCCATCGTCGGCCTTGCAGGCCGCCAGGATCGGCAGCAGCGCTGCGAGGGCGAGGGCGGCGAAACGGGTCTTCATGGAAGCGTCTCCAGCATCTGGAAAGGTGGGGCCGGCGTCAGGCGCCGGCCAGAGGGAAATGATGACATGCGGCGGCGACAGCGCCGTGTCGATGGTGTGTGTTGGTTCAGCGGCCGCGGGCGGCGCGGGCCTGGGCGATCAGCGCCGAGGCGATGCGCAGCTGGTCGTCGAAGCTCTTGCCACGGACCAGGTACTGGCCATTGATGATGATGGCCGGGGTGCCAGGCACCTGGGTGCGCTGGGCGAAGGCACGGGCGGCATCGACCTTCTTCTGTACCGCCTCGCCGCGCAGGGCCTGCGTGTAGCGCTCCGGGGCCACGCCGTAGGCGGGGCCACGCCGTAGGC
>NZ_JBFTNR010000180.1:0-6010 GCF_056665995.1 Stenotrophomonas sp. 05L44_2 | reverse complement strand
GTACAGGTCGTAATTGAGCAGGACGCCGGGCGAGGCRCTGCCGCGGGAAGCGCGGACCTGCGGGCGGCTGAGCACGGTCGTGGGCAGGGTCAACTGGTCCAGTGGCACGTCCAGCGCGAGGGTCTGCAGGTGCGCGTCATAGCGCACCACCGCACCGCTGATCTGGTCGAGGTACACCGGGGCATCGCCGCTGGCGTTGAAGCCAAGCTGGCGCAGGATTTCGGGGCTRGCCTGCAGGCGGCCACGGTTGTCGGTGAAGGGCAGCAGGCCGCGCGGCGTGCTGTTGAGGGTCACGTCCAGGTACAGCGTCTGGTTGGCCGTGAGTGGGGTTGGTGGCGGCAGCAGGGCATCGGCGGAGACCCCGGAGACATCGGCTGCATGAGCCGCCGGGGACAGGGCCGCACCGAGCGCTGCGCTCATCAGCGCCTCAGCGAGCCGGTGGTGGCGGCAGCGACGTCTGTTCCGACTCGCCATTGAGCTTGGCCGTGATCTGGTCGTTGTCGCGGTCGATCGCCGTGCGCTCCAGCGGCCAGCGCATGACCTGGCCGGGCAGCACATAGCCCAGCAGGCCGGGATGGACGATGCGCGGCCGCTCCGGGCTACCCAGGGCGAGGTCAGCGATCTGCGCGTAGCTGTTGCCGGTATTGCCTACTTCCACGCCGTTGCGACCGTCGTCCAGCCGCACCAGGCGGGCGTGCAGCTGCGGTGCCAGCCGGCTGCCAGCGCCGGGTTGCACGAATACCGGGATGGAATAGCGCAGCACGAACTGCATGCCTTCGGTGCGCGTGGCCAGATCGGGCACCTCGTCGACGATCAGCCGGTAGTACTGCTGCGCAGCCGGTGCGTCGGCCACGGCGCGCATGACCCGTACCAGCTGCTGCTGGCCGGCGGCCAACTCCTGCATCGGCGGCGTGGCCAGCAGATCTTCGGTGGGCAGCAGCTGTTCGTTGCCGTCCTGCTGCACCCAACGGAATACCCGGACCTGCAGCTTCACCGGCGAGGTGCCGCTGTTGGTCAACCACAGTTCGCCAGCGCGCTGGCGTGCCTCCAGCTGCAGGCTGGTGGGCGCGACCTGCAGGCTGGTCGCCGACGCCGCGGAGACCCAAAGCAGCAGGCTGAGAACGAGCAGCGCCACGCCGGTGGCGCGCCACGGGCGGGATCCGGCCATGCGGGCGTGCTCCATCAATAGGTGATCGTGGCTGTAACGGTATCCAGGTAGTTGCCGGTCGCAGCGTTGGCCGTGCTCAGGTTGAGGATCTGGCCGTAGACGATGTAGGGCACCGCCAGGCCGGTGCCGATACCGGCCTGGGTGTTGGTGCCCGTGGTGGCGCCCCACACCAGGGTATGCGCGGCATCCTGGTAGAGCTGGTAGCCCACGTAGTTGTTGGCCGTCACTGCTGCGTTGGTGTTCTTCATCCGCCGCGTGGTGACGTCATTGGCCGTACCGGCATTGGCACCGGCGTTGAGCGAGATGGTGTACGGGGTCAGCGCCGAACACTGTGCGGTTACGGTGCCCTGGCCCAGGGTCGGGGTGGCGGTGGTGGAGGCGGCGGTACCGAAGTCGACGTTGGTCGCGGCGGCCGCGGTGATGGTGCAGGCCTTGGTGACCACCAGGGTGACGTTGAACGTAGTGGTGTCGGCGGCGGCGGCCGGGCCAGCCACCAGCAGGGCCAGGGCCCAAGCCCAGGGGGAACGAACGGTGGATCGCATGGACAACCTCCCTGACCCGAAGGTCCGTTGAACAGCGCGAAGTCGGCACGTTCTGCGCCGATTTGACGACAGTGGGGCCAGCGTAGGCACCGCAAGTGTCTGTATTCCGTGAGAAACAGGCGATCGAAAGGGTGTGGCCCATCACGCTTTCACGTTCCTTGCCGGATCCGTGCATGCCCCGGATCGCCAGTTGGGTGGCGTTCGTTCAGATTGCGGCCGGATCGGCGATAATGGGAGCCATGAGCGTGAATATCAAAACCCCGCAGGAAATCGAGATGATGCGCATCGCCGGCCGCCTGGCCAGCGAAGTGCTCGACATCGTCACCCCCCACGTCAAGCCCGGTGTCACGACCGAGGAACTGGACCGCATCTGCCACGACCACATCGTGAACGTGCAGGGCGCCATTCCGGCCAACGTCGGCTACCGCGGCTTCCCCAAGACCGTGTGCACCTCGGTCAACAATGTCATCTGCCACGGCATTCCCAGCGAAGGGAAGGTCCTCAAGGATGGCGACATCATCAATATCGACGTCACCGTCATCAARGACGGCTGGYWYGGCGACACCAGCCGCATGTACTTCGTCGGCACCCCGTCGGTGATGGCCAAGCGCCTGGTCGACGCCACCTATGAAGCGATGTGGCGCGGCATCCGCGCGGTGCGTCCGGGCGCAACCCTGGGCGACGTCGGCCATGCGATCCAGAGCTACGCCGAAGGCGAACGTTTCAGCGTGGTGCGCGAGTACTGCGGCCACGGCATCGGCAAGGTCTACCACGATGAACCGCAGGTGGTGCATTACGGCCGTCCGGGCCAGGGCCTGGTGCTGCAGCCGGGCATGACCTTCACCATCGARCCGATGATCAAYGAGGGCACCCGCTACAACAAGGTGCTGCCCGATGGCTGGACCGTGGTGACCAAGGACCGCAAGCTGTCGGCACAGTGGGAGCACATGATCGCCGTCACCGAGACCGGCGTGGACGTGCTGACCCTGTCGCCGGGCGAGTCGCAGGTCTCCTGACGATGCTGCCGGCGAGTTCGCTGCTGGACACGCCGGCCGCGTCGCTCAACGACCCGGACTGGGCTGCTGCCGCGCGCGACGCGCTGCAGCAGGCCGATACGCGCCTGTACCGCCGCTTCGACCAGGGCGACAACATCGAGCGCCTGCTGGCCTTGCGCGCGCGCGCGGCCGATCACCTGATCCGCCATGCGTGGCAGCGCTGCCTGCCGGCCGACAGTGGCCTGTCGCTGTTTGCGGTCGGTGGCTATGGGCGCGGTGAACTGTTCCCGCGCTCGGACATCGACCTGCTGGTGTTCGGCGATCCGCAGGCGCAGCTGGCCCATGAAGAGGCGCTCGCGCGCCTGTTCGCGCTGCTGTGGGATTGCGGCCTGGCGGTCAGCCACGCGGTGCGTTCGGGCGGGCAGTGCAGCGAGGCTGCGGCCGACCAGACCGTGCTGACGGCGTTGATCGAAGCGCGCCCGCTGATGGCCGATGAGGCGGCGCGGCGTGCGCTGCGTGCGGCAGTGGATGACCGCGAGCTGTGGCCGCCGCGTGCGTTCTTCCTGGCCAAGCTGGAAGAACTGCGCAACCGCCACCAGCGTTTCGGCGACACCGCCGACAACCTGGAGCCGGACCTGAAGGATGGCCCCGGCGGCCTGCGCGATCTCAACACGCTGGGCTGGATGGCGCTGCGTGCGTTTGGCGTGCGCGATCTGGAAGCGCTGGTCGGCCTGGGCCACCTGGGCGCTGACGAGGCCGCGGCGCTGAAGCGCGAACGTGCGGTGCTGGCGCGACTGCGCTTCGGCCTGCACCTGGTGGCGCGACGCCCGGAAGAGCGCCTGCGCTTCGATTACCAGAAGACCCTGGCCGCGCGCCTGGGCTTTGAAGACGACGCCGAGAGCCTGGGCGTCGAGAAGATGATGCAGGGCTTCTACCGCGCCGCTTCGGTGGTGCGGCGGATCAGTGATCGTCTGCTGCAGCGTTTCGAGGAACAGTTCGATGGCGAGGCACAGCCTGAGCCGCTGACCGTGGGGTTCGCGCTGCGCCGTGGCTACCTGGCGGCCAACGATGCCGACTGGCCGAATGCTGACATCGGCCAGGTCTTCGCGCTGTTCGCCAGCTGGGCGAACAATCCGCAGATCCGTGGCCTGCATTCGTTGACTGCGCGCGCGCTGGCCGAATCGCTGCCGTTGCTGCCTGCCTATGACCAGGCAGACCCTGATGCGCGCGAACAGTTCATGGCCCTGCTGCGTGGCCAGCGCCCGGTCGACACGCTTTCGCGCATGGCGCGGCTGGGCGTGCTCGGGCAGTGGATTCCCGCATTCGCCCAGGTCAGCGGGCGCATGCAGTTCGACCTGTTCCATGTCTACACCGTCGACCAGCACACGCTGATGGTCCTGCGCAACATGGGGCTGTTCGCCAGCAGTCGCGCCGATGAACGTTTCTCCATCGCCCACGAAGTCTGGCCGCGCCTGCGCAAGCCCGAACTGCTGCTGCTGGCCGGCCTGTTCCACGACATCGCCAAGGGGCGCGGCGGCGATCATTCCGAACTGGGCGCGGTCGATGCACGGGCGTTCTGCCACGCGCAGGGGCTGAGTGGTTCGGATACCGAACTGGTGGCCTGGCTGGTCGAACAACACCTACGGATGTCGGTGACCGCGCAGAAGCAGGACATCGCCGATGCGGACGTGATCCATCGTTTCGCGACCCTGGTCGGCAGCCGCGACCGCCTGGATTACCTCTATCTGCTGACCTGCGCCGACATCGCCGGCACCAGCCCGAAGTTGTGGAACGCGTGGAAGGACCGGCTGCTGGCCGATCTGTATTTCGCTACCCGCCGCGCGCTGCGCGAGGGCCTGGAGCATCCGGTGCCGGCCGCCGAGCGCGTGGCCGAAGCGCGCGACAGCGTGCGTGCGCTGGTGCGCGAGCAGGGCTACGACGATGCCACCATCGACCGCCAGTTCGCGGTGATGCCTGACGAAGGTTTCATCCGCCTGCGCCCGGAACAGTTGGCCTGGCAGGCTGCCGCACTGGTGCCGATCAAGCAGGGCCAGACGCTGGTGAAGGTACGCCGGATCAGCGTTGACGACCCAGCGCTGGAAGTGTTCGTGCACTCGCCGGACCGTGATGGCCTGTTTGCCGCGATCGTGATGACCCTGGACCGCAAGGGTTACGGCATCCACCGCGCACGCGTGCTGGATGGTCCGTCCGAGACGATTTTCGATAATTTTGAAGTCAGCCCGGCCGATACGTTTGCCGATGGCAGCAGCGCCAACCTGGAAGCTGCACTGCGCGAGGCGCTCAGTGGCGACCTTGCGCGGCTGCGTCCCTCGCGCCGGGTGGTGCCACGCCAGCTGCGCCACTTCCGTTTCGCCCCGCGCATCGAGTTCCGCGATGAACCCGGCGCGACCCGTTTTGCCCTGGTCGCCCCCGACCGCCCCGGCCTGCTGGCCGACGTGGCGTTCGTGCTGCGCAACCAGGGACTGCGCGTGCAGGACGCGCGCATTGCCACATTCGGCGAACGCGCCGAAGACACCTTCGTGATCAGTGACGAACACGACCTCCCCCTGACTGAATCCGCCCGGCAGCAGCTGCATGACGCAATGCTGGCCTGCCTGGACCCTGATCGAAACGCCGGAGACCCCGCCTGATGGCCACCAAGCCTGCAAAGAAGACTGCCGCGACTGCCAAGAGCGCCGCGGCCAGAAAGACTACTGCCGCTGCCCCGGCTGCGAAGAAAGCTGCACAACAGCCGAAGGYKGGCCAGMCCGCAGCGGTGAAGAAGGCCGCCGTGCCGAAACAGGCTGCAGCGAAGAAGGCGCCGGCAAAGAAGGTCCCGGCCAAGACCGCCGAAGCTGCGCGCGCCGAGAACATCGCGCGCAAGTCGCTGCGCAAGCCGGCCGGGCCGGGCGTGGAAGAACTGAAGTTCGGCATCGAAAGCGCCTTCGAGCGCCGCGCCACGCTGACCCTGCACGAACTGGAAGGCTCGACCCGGCCGCTGGTCAACCGCGTGATCGATGGCCTGGAAAGCGGCGAGTTCCGCGTCGCCGAACCCGATGGCCATGGTGGCTGGAAGGTCAACGAATGGCTGAAGAAGGCGGTGCTGCTGTATTTCCGCGTCAACGACATGGCCGTGGTCGATGCACGCCCGGCACCGTTCTGGGACAAGGTCGAATCGCGCTTTGCCGGCTATGACGAGGCGAAGTTCCGCCGTGGCGGCGTGCGCGTGGTGCCGGGTGCGATCGCCCGTCGCGGCACGTATTTCGGCAAGGACGTGGTGCTGATGCCGAGCTTCACCAACATCG
>NZ_JBFTNR010000179.1:0-6013 GCF_056665995.1 Stenotrophomonas sp. 05L44_2 | reverse complement strand
CCATCGGCACCAATCACGATGTCCACCTCGGCCTGCACACCATTGGCGAAGCGCAGGCTGTGGCGGCCGGCATCTGCAGGTTCCATCTCGCTCAGGCAATGGCCCCACTGCACCGCGTCGGCCGGCAGCGCATCCAGCAGCAGCTGGCGCAGGTCGCCACGGTCGATCTCCGGCTTGTCCATGCTTCCCTCCGGCCCGAACCCACCCGCGGTAATCGCCCCGGACCACGGATCCCCCATCCGCGCCTCCTGGCCCTCATGGCGCGCCACCGCCCGGAACGCCTCCAGCAGACCAGCGCGCTGCAGCGCCACCTGGCCGGAATCCTCATGCAGGTCCAGCGTGCCGCCCTGGGTGCGCTGCTGCCCGGACGACTYGCCCTCGTACACGCTCACGCGGTGGCCACCGCGATGCAGGATGAGCGCAGCGGTCAGGCCGGCGGGGCCTCCACCGATGATGGCAATACGTGGAGGGTGCGGCATGAGGCGGCCTGCTGGTCGGTTGATATATCAACCGTAGAACGTTCGAGTTGACACGTCAACCAACCACGGGCAACGTGAGCGCATGACCTCACCCACCATCACCCCTGACGAGTGGGCCGCTTGGCGCGGCTTCCGGCGCATGGCCGAGATCACCTCCGGCCGCATCGTCCACGACATCACCCGCAGCACCGGGCTTTCCAGTGCCGACTTTGTCGTGCTGATGGAACTGAGCAAGGCCAAGGACCGCTGCCGCCGCCAGCGCGACCTGCAGGACTACCTGGAATGGGACAAGACCCGGCTCTCGCACCAGYTCACCCGCATGGCCGGCCGTGGCCTGATCGAGCGCGACACCGACAGTGACAACGTGGTGGTGATCCGCATGACCGCAGAAGGCCGCACCCAGCTGAGCGCAGCGCGGCCGGTGCACGTCGCCAGCGTGCGCCGGAATTTCCTCGACCACCTCTCAGCCGATGACCTGGCCGCGCTGCAGCAGATCACCGACAAAATGCATGCAGCACTGCAGGACGCAGAGAACTGAGACGCCGTCAATCGCCCGCGGCGACCTGGTAGTGCCGGCCGCTGGCCGGCAACCGCAATCACCCCACACTCCCAGGCTGCCGGCCAACGACCGGCACTACCCCAACCGACAATCCACGCCGCKKCATYGACCGGTAGTGCCGGCCGCTGGCCGGCARCTGCACGGTGCTGGCAATGAACATCAGGGAGCCGACCAACGGCCGGCACTACCGGAATGCAGATTGGCCGCCCGCATCCGCTAGACTTTGCGGCGCCCTGCCGGAACGTGACGCTGCATGATCAAGCCCGACAAGCCCGCCACCGAAGCGCTGCGCCTGGAGGCGCTGTACCGCTACCGGATCCTCGATTCCGAGCGCGAACGCTCGTTCGATGACCTGGTGGCCATCGCCAAGGCGGTGTGTGGCACGACCATGGCGGCCGTGACCCTGATCGACGTCGAGCGCCAGTGGTTCAAGTCGATGCAGGGCATCGCCGCGACCGAGAACCTGCGCAGCGAGTCGATGTGCGGCCACGCGATCCTGCAGCCGCAGGAAATCATGGTGGTTGAGGATGCATTGCAGGACGTCCGCTTCCACGACAATCCGGTGGTGACCGGCGACCCGCATGTGCGCTTCTATGCCGGTGCGCCGTTGATCAGCAGCGACGGCCTGCCGCTGGGAACCCTGTGCGTGTTCGACGCGCGGCCGCAGCAGCTGGCGACCGACAAGGCCGAAGCGCTGGCCGCGCTGTCGCGGCAGGTGATGGTGGTGATGGAGCTGCGCCGTTTCGCCCTGGATATCCAGCGGCACATGCTTGAGCGCAACGATTACGAACGCCTGCTGTCGGAGTATCACGATGTGCTGCTGGCCCAGAATGCCGATCTGGCCGAACAGAGCCGTACCGACGCCCTGACCGGCCTGCCCAACCGGCGGGCACTGGCAGCGGCGCTGGACGAGGCGGTGATTGCCGTCGATGGCCGCGACCGGCAGACCTGCGTGGCCCTGCTGGACATCGATCATTTCAAGCACATCAATGATTTCCAGGGCCACGCGACCGGCGACCGGGTGCTGGCCGAGCTGGGGGCGCTGCTGCGCTCGCACTTCGCCGGTGGGGGTCTGGCCGCGCGCTATGGCGGCGAGGAATTCGTGGCACTGATGCCGGACGCGGACCTGCGTACCGCCGAACTGCAATGCGAGTTCCTGCGGGTAGCCGTGTCCAACCTGCCGCTGGGCTTCCCGGTGACCATCAGCATCGGTGTGGCACAGCACCAGCCCGGTGAAACGTCTGACCAGACCCTGGCCCGTGCCGATGCCGCGCTGTACCGGGCCAAGGGCGCCGGCCGCAACCGGGTGGAAGTGGCGCCCTGACCGCCCGCGCGGCTGCGGTGGATCCACGCGATGCGTGGATGGCCCGGGCCTTTGCGTGCAGTCGCAGCCATTGCGATACCCGTACGGCACCCTCAACGTCTCACCGCAAGGACGTCGACCATGCTGCAGACCCTGGCCATCRCCAATTACCGATCGCTGCATGCGCTGGTGCTGCCGATGCAGCGGCTCAACGTGGTCACCGGCGACAACGGCAGTGGCAAATCCAGCCTGTACCGCGCGCTGCGCATGCTGGCGGAAACCGCGCAGGGCGGTGTTGCAGCGGTACTGGCGCGGGAGGGTGGATTGGGCTCGGCGCTGTGGGCCGGTCCGGAAAAGATCGACCGCCGCGTGCTGGCCGGTGAGATCCCGCTGCAGGGCGGGCCGCGCCAGGAATCGGTGGGGCTCAAGCTGGGCTTCGCCACCGATGAATTCGGCTACGCCATCGACCTCGGATATCCGCCACCGAGCCGATCAGCTTTCGCGCTGGACCCGCAGATCAAGGCTGAAGCGATCTGGGCAGGGCCGTTCCTGCGCAGCGCCAATCTGCTGGTCGACCGCCGCGGTGCGCTGGTGCGGCAGCGGCACGCACGCGGCTGGGACCTGGTGGACGACCGTCTTTCGCTGTTCGACAGCCTGTTCACCCAGGTGGGCGATCCACAGCGCATGCCGGAAGCCATCACCTTGCGCGAGTACATCCGCCGTTGGCGCTTCTACGACCACTTCCGCAGTGATGCCGATGCACCGGCGCGACAACCGGCAATGGCGACCCGTACCCCGGTGCTGCACCACGACGGCCGCGACCTCGCCGCCGCCTGGGTGACGATCCTGGAAATCGGCGATCCGCAGGCGCTGGCACGGACGATCGAGGATGCATTTCCGGGAGCGACGGTCAGCTTCGAGGAACTGGATGGCCGACTCGCGCTGCGCTTCCACCAGCCCGGTCTGCTGCGGCCACTGTCGATGGCCGAGCTGTCCGACGGCACGCTGCGGTTCCTGTTGCTGGCCGCGGCCCTGCACACGCCACGGCCGCCACCGCTGCTGGTGCTCAACGAGCCGGAGACCAGCCTGCATCCGGACCTGCTACCGGCGCTTGCACGGTTGATCATCGCCGCCAGTGCACGCAGCCAGGTCTGGGTGGTATCGCACGCCACGCGCTTGATTGCCGCGCTGGAACAGGCACCGCAGTGCCATTCAATGCACCTGCACAAGGAACACGGGCGTACGCTGCTGAGCGGGCAGGGCCTGCTGGATGCACCGGCCTGGCATTGGCCGCAGCGCTGAGACGGGTGCCGGGAAGATCCACGCAATGCGCGGACGCGCTCAATCGGCGATGTTGCGCGCTTCGGATGTTCCGAGGATTTCCGGATGCTGCACGCGCTTGCGGCGGTTGAGCAGCGGATGCAGGAACACGGCACCGACGATGATCGCCACGCCCAGGTAGAACCACGGGGTGACTTCATGCTGCTCGCGCAGCAGCACCACGGCCAGCAACACGGCGTAGACCGGTTCCAGGTTGGTGACCAGCTGCACGGTGTAGGCGCTGAGGTGGCGCAGCGCGACCAGGGCCAGGGCGAACGGCAGCAGCGTGCAGACACCGGCCAGCACCAGCAGCAGGATGCCGTCGTGCAGGTCGGGAACGATCCACAACGGGCTGGCCAGCGCTGGCAGCAGGTACGGCATCAGCGGTGCCAGCAGGGTCAGGGTGAGCGTGCCCGCGCCAAGTTCCAGTGCGGTGACCGTCAGCGGATCGGCATGGCTGACCATGCGCTTGTTGAGCGAGCCGAACACTGCCACCAGCAGGGCCGAGAGCGCGCCGATCAACACGCCCAGGCGCATGCCGTCGGGCACGCCACCCACCACCAGCGCCACACCGGGCAGCACCGCCAGGCCGAAGGCCAGTTCGCGCAGCTGGAAGGGACGCTTGGYCACCCAGGGCTCGATGATCGAGGTGAACACCGGTGCCAGGGCGATGCAGGTGGCGGCAACCGAGGCATTGGCCAGCTTCACCGCGCCGTAGAAGGTCAGCCAATGCAGGGCCACCAGCGCGCCGATACCGGCATAGCCGGCGACCAGCCGCAGCGGCAGCGTGCGCAGCCCGCGCCAGACCCGCGGCAGCAACGCCAGCATCGCCACCACCAGCAGCATCCGCCACCACACCAGCGGCAGCGCCGGCAGGGTGATCAACTTGCCGAGGATGGCGGTGACGCCCCACAGCAGGACACAGAAGTGGATCTGCCAAAGCGCTTTGCGGGTGTCGGGTGTGCTCATCGGCGTATTGTGAGGCAAGCCGCATCGGCGGGCGATGCCTGTGGCATGCTCGCGGCGTTGCCACGAGGGAGCCGTGCATGCCTGCTGCCCGTTTTCTTCTGCTGCGCGGCTGGGCGCTGTTGACCGCGCTGGTCGCTGCAGCATCGTTGCTGCTGCAGTTTGCCCTGCTGATGCGCGGCATCGGCGCCAGCCTGGGACCCGGCGTGGCGAGCCTGCGCTTCTTCAGCTACTTCACCATCCTCAGCAATCTGGCCGTGTGCCTGGGCTGCCTCTGGCTCTGCAGCGGCCGCGCACTGCGACCTACGGTAGCCGCCACCCTGGCACTGTGCATCGGCGTCACCGGCCTGATCTATCTGCTGGCGCTGCAGGGGCTGTGGCAGCCAACTGGCCTGCAATGGTGGGCCGATGCCGGCTTGCACTACGTGGTGCCGCTGCTGTATCTGGCCGGTTGGGCGGGGCTGCTGCCACATGGTGGCCTGCGCTGGCGTGCGTTGGGTGTGGTCCTGCTGGTGCCACTGGCCTACCTGGGCTGGGCGATGCTCACGGCCTCGTGGTTGGGCAGCGCACCGTACCCGTTCCTGGAAGTACAGCCGATCGGTTCGCGTGCATTCGGCCTCAGCGTGCTGCGCGTCGGCGGGGTGTTCGTGCTGGGCTGGACACTGCTGTGGGCAGTGGACCGCTGGCGCCGTCGATGACCCGCTGCAGTGCCATCGCCGCCGCCGGATTGCGCACCTTGCCGGCGCCGATGCACAGCAGGTAGACCTCGCGCGGCGCGGCCGGGGACGGTGCGGCCAGGCAGGGCAGGTCGTCCACCGCCTCACCCCGGGCCCAGCACCGCGCGCGCGTGGCCCAGCGCTGCTGCATCGGCTGGGGAAGACCTTCGGCCAGTCGGGCCTGGCTGCGTTTGATCCGTGCATAGACGAAGCCCGCGGTGATGTCGCCATGCAGTGGCGATTCGTCGCTGTCTTCGATCACCAGGGCCACGCCATGCCGGCGCGCCGCTTGCACCAGTTCCGGCCCATGGACGCTGGCGTTGCGCACCTCCAACGCATGCTGCAACCCCGTTCCATCCAGCTGCCTGGGCAGCTGTGCCATGAAGGCATCCAGCGCCGCGGCATCGGCCGGGTGCTGCGGGTCGAACTGCCAGAGCAACGGGCCCAGCCGGTCGCCCAGCGCGACGGCCGCCTGCAGGAACGCGCTGGCCGCCTCGATCGTGGACGACAGGTCGCGACGCTGCACCAGATGACGCGGGGCCTTCATCGAGAACCGGAAACCTTCCGGCGTCTGCGCTGCCCACTGCGCGCACTGGGCAGCTGTCGGGGTGCGGTAGAAGGTGCCGTTGATCTCGATGCAGCGCAACGCACGACTGGCATAGGCCAGCTC
>NZ_JBFTNR010000178.1:0-6029 GCF_056665995.1 Stenotrophomonas sp. 05L44_2 | reverse complement strand
GCTGATGACATGGCCGTGCTGGCCATTGGCATCGGTCTGGTAGTAGCTGGTGCGCAGGGTCGCATCGATCACGCCCATGAAGGAACGCAGGATGCGGTCCTCGTCCAGGCTCGACACGCGGTCCATCAGCTTCAGCAGCGCTTCGCGCGCGGCCTGCATCTGCGCATCGCGGTCACCCTTGCGGGCGTCGACCACGGTCTTGAGCACTTTCAGGGTGGCCTCGTCGCCGGCAGCCAGCACCTCGAGGTGGGCTTTCAGCTGCGCCTGGCCGGCGGCGATGTCTTCCTTGCTTTCATGGCCGGTGGCCGGATCGAAGCGGGCTTCGAACAGTTCCACCAGCAGGCGTGCCAGCAACGGGTAGCGGGTGAAGGTGCCTTCGACGTAAGCCTGCGAGAACGGCACGCCGGTCTGCAGCAGGTACTTGCAGTAGCCACGCAGCATGGCGACCTGGCGCCAGTGCAGGCCGGCAGCCAGCACCAGGCGGTTGAAGCCATCGTTCTCGGCATCGCCGTGCCAGACGCGGGCAAAGGTCTCACCGAAGGCTTCATCGACGCTGGCCGCATCGATCGCACCAGCGGTCGACTCTACCTCGAAGTCCTGCACGTACACCGGCGCGTTGTCCACCGACAGGCGGTACGGACGCTCGGCGATCACCCGCAGGCCCATGTTTTCCATCATCGGCAGCGCGTCCGACAGCGGGATGTCATCCAGCTGGCGATACAGCTTCAGGCGCAGGCCATCGCCGGATTCGCGCGGCACGGCCTGCAGGCTCAGGCGCAGGTCGTCCGGACCGGTCAGCGCGTCGAGCTGGCTGACATCGTTGGCGGCAACGGCGGTGCTGTTGTCTTCGATGTAACCCGCCGGCAGCGCCTTGCCGATACGCGCAGCAATGCGCAGGCCTTCGGCTTCGCCATGGCGGGTGACCAGCGCTTCGCGC
Source organism: Stenotrophomonas sp. 05L44_2 (assembly GCF_056665995.1). Taxonomy (NCBI): domain Bacteria; kingdom Pseudomonadati; phylum Pseudomonadota; class Gammaproteobacteria; order Lysobacterales; family Lysobacteraceae; genus Stenotrophomonas; species Stenotrophomonas sp. 05L44_2. The sequence continues at coordinate 5,092 of NZ_JBFTNR010000178.1, read as the reverse complement.
AGGTCGTCCTGCCAGTTGCGCAGCACCTGGGCCAGCTTCTGTTCCAGTTCGGCGGTGTCGACATCGAGCATTTCGCCCGGCTTCGGACGCACGATCAGGTGCACCTGGGCCAGCGGCGATTCACCCAGCACCACCGAGCTGTCCACGTACTCCCCGTGCAGCGCTTCCTTGAGCATCGCTTCGATGCGCAGGCGCACGTCGGTGTTGAAACGCTCGCGCGGCAGGTAGACCAGCGCGGAAATGAAACGGCTGTACTTGTCGCGACGCAGGAACAGGCGGCTGCGCACGCGCTCCTGCAGGCCCAGCACGCCCATCGCGGTGCGGAACAGTTCGTCCTCGCTGGACTGGAACAGTTCTTCGCGCGGCAGGGTTTCCAGGATGTGGCGCAGGGCCTTGCCGCTATGGCTGGAGCCGGCCAGGCCGGACTGCTTCATCACGTGTTCGTAGCGCTGGCGCACCAGCGGGATTTCCCACGGGCGGCGGTTGTAGGCGCTGGAGGTGAACAGGCCGAGGAAGCGCTGTTCGCCGATGATCCTGCCCTTGGCGTCGAATTCCAGCACGCCGATGTAATCCATGTAACCGGCACGATGCACGCGCGAACGGGCATTGGTCTTGGTCAGGATCAGCGCGTCCTTCAGCCCGGACGTGGTGTTCAGGCCCTGCGCGGCCAGGGTCTTGACCGGACGTGCAGCGGACTTGTCCTTGCCGCGCATCAGGCCCAGGCCGGTGTCGTTCAGCGGCGCCAGCACGTCTTCCTTGCCCTGCTTCTCGACGCGGTACTCGCGGTAGCCGAAGAAGGTGAAGTGGTTGTCGGCGGCCCAGCGCAGGAATTCCTGTGCTTCCTTGCGCGAGGCAGCGTCGACCGGCAGCTGGCGGCTGCCAAGGTCGTCGGCCAGCGCCAGCGCCTTGTCCTGCATCGGCTGCCAGTCGCGCACGATGGCGCGCACTTCATCCAGTGCCTTGTTGATGGCCTGCTCGATGTCTGCCATGGCTTCGGCCGGCTGGCGGTCGATCTCCAGCAGCATCACCGATTCCAGCTGGCCCTCGCCGACCTTGGTCAGCTTGCCGGCCTTGTCACGGGTGAAATGCAGCACCGGGTGGCCCAGCACATGCACGCCCACGCCATGCTCGGCCAGCGMCATSGTCACSGWGTCGACCAGGAACGGCATGTCGTCGTTGATGATCTGCAGCACGGTGTGCGGCGATTCCCAACCGTTGGCCTTCGCCGTCGGATTGAACACGCGGACATTGGCCTTGCCGGCCTTGCGGGCACGGGCGAATTCCAGCGTTTCGGCTGCGAGCGCGGCCCACTCCTCAGCGCTGTGATGGGGGAACTCGTCGGCCTCCATGCGCTTGTAGAAATCGGCTGCGAATGCCACTGCCTCGGCCTGGGCGGCCGCGGGGTAACGCTTGCGCAAGGCCGTGTACACCGGCTCCAGGGAGAAACCAGCGGTCACTGCGACCTCCGACTCAACTGGTTTGCTTTTGTTTTTCACGGTCTTGGCTGCGGTTTTTTGCGGTTTCATGGCAGAGCGGCGCGCTTGCTCAGTTGGGAAAATGAAATTGTAGCCCTACCGCACGAAAAGGCCTTGCTGCAGGACGGAATAACCAGATTCGGGTTTGCTGCGGTTTAGACGCCCTATTCAGTTCGCACCGGTATGGGCGTCGCGGTCGCACAGCGTTGCCGACAGGATCGGCAAAACGTGTTACCGGAAGACACATGCGGCAACATCGGCGCGATTCCACAATCCTGAACTGGACGGTATAGTCCACCGCGTGAATCCGGCCTACCTTCCTGTCGCCCTCGACGCGCGTGATGAGCGCGTGTTCGACGCCGTGCGCGAACTGCTTGCCCGACAGGGCATGCAGATGAGCATGGACGCGGTCGCCCAGCATGCAGGCTGCTCGAAGCAGACCCTGTACTCGCGCTACGGCAACAAGCAGGCCCTGCTGCGGCGGGTCATGCAGCGCCACGTCGGCCACGCCACCGGGGCCATGCTGCGTGCACTCCGCGGTGACGACCTGCGTGGCAGCCTGCTGCAGTTCGCCACCGACTTCCTGGAGCACTTCAACCAGCCCCACGTCGGCCAGGCCTGCCGCCTGATCGCCGCCGATGCAGCACAGTTTCCCGAAGAGGCGCGTACGCTGTACCGGCATGGCGCCGGCGCGTTGACACTTCATCTTGCTGAATGGATTGAAACCGTTTGCAGTCGCGGGCTGCTGCGGCATGACGACCCGCACTTCATGGCCGAACTGCTGCTGAGCATGATTGCCGGTCAGGATTTCGACAAACAGCGCTTCCATACCCCCCATCGTGATGACGCTGCATTGCGTCGGCGCTGGGCAGAGTTCTCCGTCGATGGCTTCCTGCGCGCGTTCGCGCCGCAGCCCTCGCCGGCCCCGTCTTCAAACCAACCCCGGAGTTCCTCCTGATGACCGCCCCACTCCGCACCCTTGCCTTGACGTGCGCCGTTGCTGTCGCCGTAGCTGCCTGCAAGAAGCCGGAACAGCCGACGCCCCCACCGCCGGAGGTGGGCGTGATCGACGCCAAGCCGCAGACCCTGCCGCTGCAGCGCGAGCTGGTCGGTCGCCTGTCGCCGTTCCGCAGCGCCGATGTGCGCGCCCGCGTGCCCGGCGTGCTGCTCAAGCGCGTCTATCAGGAAGGCAGCGAGGTCAAGCAGGGCCAGACCCTGTTCCTGATCGACCCGGCGCCCCTGCGCGCCTCGCTCAACGCCTCCGAGGCCCAGCTGGCTTCGGCCCGCGCGACCTACGCCAACGCCAAGGTCGCCGCTGACCGCGCCCGTTCGCTGGCGCCGCAGAAGTTCGTGTCCAAGGCCGACCTGGACAATGCCGAGTCGGCCGAGCGCACCGCGCTGGCCGCGGTCAAGCAGGCCGAAGCCACCGTCACGTCCTCGCGCATCAGCCTGGGCTACACCGAAGTCACCGCCCCGATCAGTGGCGTGGCCAACAAGCAGCAGGTCACCGAAGGCGCGCTGGTGGGCCAGGGCGATGTGACCCTGCTGACCACCGTGGACCAGCTCGACCCGCTGTACGTGAACTTCTCGCTGAGCGTGGATGAACTGACCCAGCTGCGTGCGCAGCAGGCCAAGGGCACCCTGGCCCTGTCCGGCGACGGCAAGGCCACGGTCAACGTCAAGCTGGCCGACGGCAGCACCTACAGCGAGCCGGGCACGCTGGACTTCTCCTCGACCACGGTCGATCCGGCCACCGGCGCGGTGTCGCTGCGCGCGGTGCTGCCAAACCCGCAGAAGATCCTGCTGCCGGGCGCCTTCGTCAGCTTCCAGGCCAACCTGGGCGAGCGCAACAATGCCTACCTGGTGCCGCAGCAGGCCCTGCTGCGTGACACCAACGGCGGCTATGTGATGGTGGTGGGTGCCGACGGCAAGGTCGTCCGCAAGAACGTCAAGACCGACGGCGCGCAGAACGGCAACTGGCTGGTCAGCGAGGGCCTGGCCGCGGGTGACAAGGTGGTCGTCGCCGGCGTGCAGAAGGTCAAGGAAGGCACGCCGGCCACGGCCAAGCCGTGGACCCCGGGCCAGGACGCCAACGGCAAGCCTGCCGCCGGCGGTGCTGCTCCGGGCGCGCCTGCCGCAGCTCCGGCCGACGCCAAGGCACCGGCCAAGGCTGACCAGGCCGACAAGGCCGAGCCGGCCGCCACCGAATCGAACAAGCAGTAACGGGACCTTCCGTCATGCCTAAATTTTTCATCGAACATCCAGTCTTCGCCTGGGTGGTGGCGATCCTGATCTCGCTCAGCGGCGTGATCGCGATCCTCAACCTCGGCGTGGAGTCCTACCCCAACATCGCCCCGCCGCAGGTGACCGTCTCGGCCACCTACCCGGGTGCAAGTGCGGATACCACGGAGAAATCGGTCACCCAGGTGATCGAGCAGCAGCTGACCGGCATCGATCACCTGCTGTACTTCAGCTCCTCATCGGCCTCCAACGGCCGCGCGTCGATCACCCTGACCTTCGAGACCGGTACCGATCCGGACATCGCCCAGGTGCAGGTGCAGAACAAGGTCTCGCTGGCCACGCCGCGACTGCCTTCGGAAGTCACCCAGCAGGGTGTGGTGGTGGCCAAGGCCAACGCCGGCTTCCTGATGGTGGTGGCGCTGCAGTCCGATACGCCGACGATCAACCGTGACGCACTGAACGACATCGTCGGTTCGCGCGTGCTCGACCAGGTCTCGCGCATCCCCGGCGTCGGCAGCACCCAGCAGTTCGGTTCCGAGTACGCCATGAACATCTGGCTCAACCCGGAAAAGATGCAGGGCTATGGCCTGTCGGCCAGCCAGGTGCTGGCGGCGGTACGCGCGCAGAACGTGCAGTTCGCCGCCGGCGCGCTGGGCTCCGACCCGTCGCCGGAAGGCCAGCACTTCACCGCCACGGTGTCGGCCGAAGGCCGCTTCAGCTCGCCGCAGGAGTTCGAGAACATCATCCTGCGCGCCAATGCCGATGGCTCGCGCGTGCTGCTGAAGGACATCGCCCGCGTCGCCTTCGGTGCCAACAACTACGGCTTTGATACCCAGTACAACGGCAAGCCCACCGGTGCCTTCGCCATCCAGCTGCTGCCGGGCGCCAACGCCCTGAACGTGGCCGAGGCGGTGCGCGGCAAGATGGACGAGCTGCAGCCCAGCTTCCCGGCCGGCGTCACCTGGTTCTCGCCGTACGACAGCACCACCTTCGTCAAGATCTCGATCCAGGAAGTGGTCAAGACCCTGTTCGAAGCGGTGTTGCTGGTGTTCCTGGTGATGCTGATCTTCCTGCAGAACTTCCGCGCCACCCTGATCCCGACCCTGGTCATCCCGGTGGCCCTGCTGGGTACGTTCCTGGGCATGTGGATGATCGGCTTCACGATCAACCAGCTGACCCTGTTTGCGATGGTGCTGGCGATCGGCATCGTGGTCGATGACGCGATCGTGGTGATCGAGAACGTCGAACGCATCATGACCGAGGAAGGCCTGGCGCCGAAGCCGGCCACGCAGAAGGCGATGACCCAGATCACCGGCGCGGTGGTGGCCATCACCGTCGTGCTGGCGGCGGTGTTCATCCCCTCCGCCCTGCAGGGC
>NZ_JBFTNR010000177.1:0-6032 GCF_056665995.1 Stenotrophomonas sp. 05L44_2 | reverse complement strand
CCCCACTCTGCTGGAGCGCGACTTCAATTTCCCGCCGCTGGCCGAACTGCTGGCTGAAGTGCAACAGATCCGTAGGGCCCAGGCCGACGCCGAGTTGCCGGAGGTGGCCCATGGCTGAGTCCCTGGCCACGTTGCAGGGGCGCTGGGCCGACCATGTGCGCGATCCCTCGATGCCAGCACCCGATGGCATCGCGGCATGGCGGCTGGCGATCTACCGCCGCCTGTGCATCGACAGCCTGGACAACCTGCTGGCCGGCAGCCTGCCGCGCCTGCATCAACAACTGGGCGAAGCGCGCTGGCGTGGCCTGGTCGAGCACTACTACGCGTACCACGACTGCCACACCCCGCTGTTCCCGCAGATCGCCAGCGAGTTCGCTGCCTGGCTGGCGGCGCAGGACACGTTCGCGCTGCCCGGCTGGGCGGCGGAACTGGCGCACTACGAGAGCACGCAGCAGGCACTGCACATCGAAGCGCGTGATGCCGGGCATTCGTTGCACTCCATGCCTGCGGGCAGCGACGTGCTGGCGCTGTCGCCGCTGGTGCGGGTACTGGGCTACCAGTGGCCGGTGCATGAGGACGCCGGACTGGACGATGCGCCCGCCAGCGAGCCGACACTTCTGCTGCTGCGTCGCCTGGCGGACGACCGCCTTCAGGTCGAGGAACTGGCACCGCTTGCATATGCGCTGTTGTCGTCATTTGGCAACGAGGGTGCGCGCGTGGACGACGCCCGGCAGGCGCTGGCTGAGGCGCATGGCGTGGCCAACGATGCACTGCGCGTGGTGGCCGCGCCCTTGCTGGGCGAACTGTGCGCGGCCGGCGTGCTGGTCGCGCTGACCGGGTTCTGAGATTGCCGGCCAGCGGCCGGCACTACCCCTATCTGATTCGAGGTCTGACCATGGCTGTTTCCAACACTTCCTTGCTGCATGGCTGGCGCCTGTTCATGGCCATCGCCGCAGTCCTGATCGCCTTTGCGCTGGCAGCCTTCGCTCTGCAACCGGATCTGGCCGAGGGCAGCCGCGCAGCGATCCGGGTCACTGCCCGCACGTCGTTCCTGCTGTTCCTGGCCGCGTTTACGGCATCGTCATTTGCCACCCTGCTGCCCGGGCCGACCACCCGCTTCCTGATGCGCGAACGCCGCATCATCGGCCTGTCGTTTGCGTTCTCGCATCTGCTGCATGCCTTCGCCATCACCGCGTTCGGCATCCTCRATCCGGCGTTCTGGCCAGCGCGCTCCGCCCTTGCCAATCTTCCCGGAACGATGGGTTACGTGGCCATCCTGGCGCTGGCCATCACCTCGCACCGGAGCATCGCCCGGCGCATGGGTCCAACCGCCTGGCGGCGACTGCACGTCACCGGCATGTGGGTCATCGCGGCGGTGTTCACCTATTCGTACTTCAAACGTGTACCCACGAACTTCTGGTATGCGGTGCCTTCGGCACTGCTGTTCACCGCCTTCGTGGTCCGCTGGATCGCCAAACGTGCTCAGTCGCTGCGCCGCAGCGCCCACGCCCGTCCTTCCCTGCCAGCGGCCTGATCATCCCCAACCGGAGTTTGAACATGACAGTCTCTTCCTCTCGCCGCCGTGCACTGGTCATCGGCGGCTCACGCGGCATCGGTGCGGCCATTGCGCAACGCTTGGCCGTTGATGGCCATGACGTCGCCATCACCCACGTCTCGCGCCCCGATGGGGCGCAGGCATCGCTTGATGCCATCCGCGCGCACGGTGGCCGCGCGCTCGCCTTCCAGGCTGACAGCAGCGATGCCGATGCGTTGCGCCGGGCCGTGGCCGCCGCTGCGCAGGCCTTCGGTGGGTTGGATGTGCTGGTGGTCAATGCCGGCCTGTACCGGCATACACCGATCGACAGCGTGGATCTGCCTACGCTGGACCAGCTGCTGGCGGTGAACATACGTGGCGTGGTGCTGGCCATCCAGGCGGCCCTGCCGCATCTGTCCGGCGGTGGCCGCATCATCACCATCGGCAGCAACACTGCCGTGCGCAGTGGTTCGCCCGGCAGCAGCCTGTATGCGATGAGCAAGGCGGCGGTGGCCGCTCTGGTGCGCGAGCTGGCGCTGGAGCTGGCCCCCAGCGGCATCACCATCAACAACCTACAACCCGGCCCGACTGCGACCGACATCACCGCCGGGCTGGATGAAAAGCTTGCTGCGCGGGTACCCCTGGGCCGCATTGCCCAGCCTGCCGAGATCGCGTCATTGGCCAGTTGGGTAGCGGGGCCGGAAGCGGGCTACATGACAGGCAGCAGCCTGACCATCGATGGAGGCTTCATCCTCTGAGCCGTTGCACGATCCCCCATCCCACACCCCACCGCATCACGGCGCCCGGCGCAGGGTGATCATCGTRATCTCCGACGGTACGCCGATGCGSGCCGGGAACCCGGCCCACAGGCCGGCRCCGTTGCTCACGTACARCGTCATGCCATCCACCGCGTAGCGACCGGAGACGAAGCCGCCGTTGGCGCGCTTCACCAGCTGGTCCATGCCGATGATCTGKCCGCCATGGGTGTGCCCGGASAGYTGCAGYTTCACMCCGCGTGCAGCGGCCTCGCGTGCATTGCGTGGCCGRTGGTCGAGCAGGATCACCGGTGCGCKGGGGTCGGCACCGGCCAGGGCGGCCTCCAGGTCGGGCAGCGGCAGGCCATAGCGTGCGGCGACCGGGTCGGTGACGCCGGCGATGGTCAGTGCTGCCCCGCCACGGCGCACCTGGGTGTGGCTGTTTTCCAGCACCTGCATGTGCAGTGCACGGAAGGCCTGCATCCATTCGCTGTACTGCGCGTAGTACTCGTGGTTGCCGGTAATGGCGATCACCCCGTCCGGCGCACGCAGGTCCGCCAGTGGGGTGTAATCGTTGCGGCGCGCCTGCACGCTGCCGTCGATCAGGTCGCCGGTGATCACCACCAGATCCGGTTGCAGTGCGTTGCTTGCAGCCACGACCTGGCGCACCCAGTCGCCGGTCAGCAGGCGGCTGGCGTGGATGTCGGTGAGCTGCAGCACACGGTAGCCATCGAAGGCCTGCGGCAGTCCGCTGATGGCCACCTCGATCTGCCGTGGCTTGGGTACGGCCATGCYCTGGCTGACACCGAAGGCACTGAGCAGCAGCGCAAGCACCGCGGCAGAAGGGCGCAGCGCCTTGCTGCGCAGTACGGAAAGGACGCGCGGTGCGCGCAGCAGGCGCGCGGCCAACAGGCCGGCGTCCAGCACCAGCAACGCCAGAGCCAGCAGCAGCACGGCGGTGGAACCGGTGGCCAGCGTGGCAATGACCATCTTCGGAATTTCCGGGGAGGCCATCGTGCCCCAGAAGCTGGCGACGATGCGCAGCTGCACGGCAATGCCCACCAGCAGCACCGACAGCACCACCTTCGACCAGACAGGCAGGCGCAGCGGCCAGAACAGGCGCCAGGCCACATACAGGCCCATCAGAAAACCAATCGTACTCAGCACTACGACAATCCAGAACGGCGAACAGGCCCGCCATGGTGACGGCAGAAGATGGCAATGGATAGAGCCGGGCATGGGCCCAGCCCCGACATCGTCACGCTTCCGGCAGGCGTTCCACCCGCAGCCGCGTGATGCGCCGCTTCTCCATCGCCAGCACGGTGATGCGGATACCGGCCACCTCCAGCGTGTCGCCGATGTCGGGCAGGCGCCCCAGTTGCTCCAGCACCAGCCCGGAAATGGTCATGTAGTCCGCGCTGCGCGGCAGCGACACGCCGGCCAGCCGCTGCAGGTCGTCCAGGGTCAGCGCGCCGTCGGCGTCCCAGCAGTCCTCGCCCTGTGCAACCACGCCATAGCGCTCGTCCTGGGTATCGGCCAGATCACCGGCGATCGCCGCCAGCAGATCGTTGGCCGTTACCAGGCCTTCCACGCTGCCGTACTCGTCCACCGCCACTGCCAACGGCACCGGGTGCTGGCGGATCAGCTCCAGGGCCTGCAACGCACTGGCGCTGGACAGCACGTACTGCGGCTCGCGCAGGTTGCCTTCCAGTTGCAGTGGCTTGCCCTGCAGCAGGTCGGCCAGCAGGTCACGGCTCTGCACCACGCCACGCAGGCTGTCCAGGTCGCCCTCGCCCACCAGCATCCGCGTATGCGGCGACGCCACCAGGCGTGCGACCACATCGTCGTGACCACGCGCCATGTCGATCCACTGCACGTCGGCACGCACCGTCATCACGCTCGATACCGGACGGTCGGCCAGGCCCAGCACACTGCGGATCATCTCGTGCTCGGCGGGCTGCAGGCGTTCTTCGGTGCTGCCGCGCTCATCGGCTTCATCCTCATCGTGGCCATTGGCCTGGCGCGCACCCAGCAGCCGCAGCACGGCATCGGCAGTACGCTGGCGGAACGGCTGGCGCTGCTCGTTGCGCTCGCGGTTGAAACGTATCCACTGGTTGAACGCTTCCACCAGGATCGAGAACGCGATGGCCGCGTACAGGTACCCCTTCGGAATCCTGTAGCCCAGGCCCTCGGCCACCAGGCTGAAACCGATCATCAGCAGGAAGCCCAGGCACAGCACCACCACGGTSGGGTGCKYGTTGACGAAGCGSGTCAGSGGCTTGCTGGCCAGCAGCATCAGCGCCATCGCGATGGTCACCGCCGCATACATCACGCCGAGGTTGTCGACCATGCCGACCGCGGTGATCACCGAATCCAGCGAGAACACCGCATCAAGCACCACGATCTGCGCCACCACCATCGCAAAGCTGGCATAGACCTTCTTGCCATCCTCGTGATGCTCGCGGCCTTCAAGCCGCTCGTGCAGCTCCATGGTGCCCTTGAACAGCAGGAACAGGCCGCCGCCGAGCAGGATCAGATCGCGGCCGGAGAAGCTGTGCTCCAGCAGCGTGACCAGTGGTTCGGTCAGTTTCATGATCCAGGCCAACGCAGCCAGCAGCACCAGCCGCATCAGCAGCGCCAATGCCAGGCCGATCACCCGCGCGCGGTCGCGCTGGTGCGGCGGCAGCTTGTCGGCCAGGATSGCGATGAACACCAGGTTGTCGATGCCSAGAACGATCTCCAGCACGACCAGGGTTGCAAGGCCCATCCATATCGAGGGGTCAGCCAACCATTCCATTTCAGGTCCGTTTCGTCAGTAAGGGAAAAGTGGTGCGGTGCAGGCGTGCGGCGCAGCCAGGCTCAATCCGCATCCTGCGCCTGCGCAGGGTCATGCCCGAGCAGGTCGCCAGGGCTGCATTGCAGTTCGCGGCAGATCGCATCGAGGGTGGAAAAGCGGATTGCGCGTGCCTTGCCGGTCTTCAGGATCGACAGGTTGGCCAGGGTGATGTCGATGCGCCCGGCCAGCTCGGACAAGGTCATGCCGCGCTGCTGCAGCATGCGGTCGAGGGTGATGACGATCGCCATCAGATCATGCTCATCAAATCACACCGTCCAGATCGTCGCGCATCGCTGCGCCAACGGCGAACACCCGCGCCAGCACGAACAGCATCAGCACGGCCACCAGGCCGGTGATCGACATGCCACCGCCAACTTCCATCCACGCAAAGTCCGGCCCCATCCAGCTGGCATACAGACCGATCACGATGGACAGCACCTCCATCGCCAGCATCAGCCAGGCCATGCGTTGCAGGCGTACGGCATTGGCATGGGTGAAGGGGCGTTCGTTGGCCGCAGAACGCAGCAGCCGCGCCAGGTGGCGCAGGAACACCAGGCACAGCACCAGTAGTGCGACGATGGCGGCCAGGCCCACGCAGAAATGCAGGAACAGATGCGAACCGTGCACGGCCGCGGCCTGCGCGTCGTGCACGCTGTCCAGCAGCCAGTTGCGGTCGTAGGCCACCAGCGGCACCGCCAGCAGCGCGGCCAGGATGCCCAGCCAGCACATCGCGCGCACCGCCTGCACGGCGGTCTGGGCCAGGGTGAACAAGCCGCGCGCAGGAAGGGCGCGGGCGGGACGAGCGGTCAAGCAGCCTCCGATGTGGAGCGGCCCTGCCGCCCCGGGGTGGATTTATCGATAAACGATATATCACATCCCCGGGCTGTTGGCTGAATCGCGTGTACTC
>NZ_JBFTNR010000176.1:0-6090 GCF_056665995.1 Stenotrophomonas sp. 05L44_2 | reverse complement strand
GTAATCAAGCAGCTGGCGACGCTGGCCATCGTCCAGCGCCACCGGCTTGCCACCGATCAGCAGCTGTCCCTGCGGGGTGATCTCCGCGCGTGGCTGGTTGTCGGCCGAGATCTTGATGTTGCCTTCGGCGATTTCCCTGCGGGCGTCATCCATCGCCTCCTTGACGGTCTGGCCGACGCCGCCCGCGGTCTCGGCCACCGCCTTGCCGGCGGTCTTGTCGGGGCTGGACGTGTCGCCACAGGCGATCAGCGGCAGGCACAGCAGGGCAGCAGGCAGCAGGCGCAGCAGACTCATGGCATTCCCCTCGGATCGGATGGTTGGACGTTACTTGCCGCGCGGCAGGGTGATGGTGCCGGACACGTTGCGATGCTGGACATCGCCGCTGCCGCTGTGCTCGACGGTGAGGTTGCCGCGCACGCCGTCGACATCGATGTCGCCCGAGCCGTGGCTGCGCACGCGGACATTGCCGCCGACCTGCTCGATATCGACGTTGCCGGAGCCGACCACGCCGACCTCGACGTTCCCCTGCACCTGCTTGAAGCCGATGTCGCCCGAACCGACGGTATCCAGCCGCGCGTTGCCACGCACGTCGGTCACCTTCAGGTCACCGGAACCGACCGTGCCGACGCTGGCATCACCGCCGATGTTGCGGGCGTTGACGTCGCCCGAACCCAGCGAGAGCAGGTTGAACGATGCGGCGCCATCGACGTCCAGGTCGCCCGAACCCACGGCGGCATGCACGCTGCCACGGGTGCCGCGGGCGATGCCATCACCGGAGCCCACGTCCATGCTCAGCGACTGCGCGTTCTCGATGCTGCCATCGCCCGAGCCGATCTTGAACTGCAGCGGCAGGTTGTCCGGCACGCTGCCACGGATGTCCAGCCAGGCGTAGCTGTTACCCATCGACAGCGCGTCGCGGCTGTCGCGGCGCAGGCTCACCACCAGCTTGTCGCCCACGCGGCGCTGGTCCAGCACCAGCTGGTCCAGCCAGTCCTTGTTGGACGCGCACGCGCGGCCTTCGAGCTGGCCGCCACCGGTGCTGGCCACCACCTTCAGGTCATGCTGGTTGATCTCGAACACCACCGCTTTGGCACCGGCCGCGTCGATCTTCAACGCGCGCGGCGCGGAGAACTTGCAGTTCGGTGCATCGGCGGCCAGCGCCGACAGCGGCAACAGCAACAGTGCAGTACAGGCAATCAAGGAACGCATGGGTGGTGCCTCCAGGTTGACGATCAGATTTCGCCAGCGCGCTTGCGCAGGCGGATGGCGATGAAGATGAAGGMCACGCCGAAGGCCGCGCCGATCCACAGGTCGGGCATCGCCAGCGACTTGAGCTGGGCAGAGGGCGCCATCAGCGCCACGATCGAGTCCAGATCCTGCCTGGATTCACCGCCACCGGCGCGGTACAGCAGATCCATTCCCGGCATCGCACCCAGCAGCAGACGGCCGACGATGTGTTGCCAGAACCAGCCGGTGGTCAGGTCGAACAGGTGCATCAGCTTGGTGGTGCTGACGATGATGCCGGCGAACAGCGGCAGCATCACTGCCCAAAGGAACGGCTTGCTCCGTGCCCAGGCCGAGCACAGCAGCAGCCAGCCCGCAGTGGGCAGCGCCCACAGGGCGTACACCGGGATGGACACGAACATGCCCATGACCAGGCTCATCGGATTGGCAGGTCCCACGATCAACTGCATCGCATCGCCGCCGTGGGAGACCACCACCAGGCACAGTATCAGCATGAAAACGAGCAGGGTCAGGCTGGAAGCGATGATGGCGATGAGCGGTGCGACGATCAGTGCACTGAGCACCTTGGACAGTACGGTCTGGGTGTCCGACAGCGGCAGCGACTTCCAGAACAGGATGCTGCGGTCGCGGCGATCGTCATACAGGGCGCCCAGGCAATAGAAGAACACCACAAAGGCAAGCACGATCAGTGGCCAGGACGAGGTCAATACCATCGCCAGGTCCAGGCCGTTGCCCAGGTCGGCCATGTCCTTGGCGCTGATGTCGCGGGTCAGCACGGCCAGATCCAGGCCGTTGATGTTCACGCTCTCGCCGTCGATGTGCAGGCCGCCGTCGCGGGCGGCACGATGCAGGGCGAACAGGCCCAGGCCGATGCCGATGCCGCTCATCAGCAGCGAGACGATGCCGGCGATCACCGGGGCGTACAGGAAACCACCGCGGTTTTCCCAGTATTCGCGCTTGAGCAGCCAGCGCAGGGTGCCTGCGGGACTGACAGGATGGTTGACGGCATTCATGCGTAGGTCCCCTTCATGACAGCGACGAACAGATCGGCAAGGCCGGCGTTGCGGGTTTCACCCAGGCTGGCCAGCTGGCTGCGTGGCACCCCGTCGAACAGCAGGACGGTCTTGCCGAAGGCCTGGCTGCGCTCGTCGATGGGCTTCAGTGCGCGGGCGGTTTCAAGCTGGTCGGCACCGACCAGCAGTTCGGTATAGCGGTCGCCGACTTCGTCCATTTCCGCATTGAGGACGATGCGACCATCGCGGATGAACATCACGTCGGTGAGGATGTGCTCGATCTCTTCCACCTGGTGGGTGGTGACGATGATCGTCTTCTGCTCGTCGAAGTAGTCTTCCAGCAGGCGCTGGTAGAACTCCTTGCGGTACAGGATGTCCAGGCCGAGCGTGGGTTCGTCCAGCACCAGCACCTTGGCGTCGATGGCCATCACCAGSGCCAGGTGCAGCTGCACGATCATGCCCTTGGACAGTTCGCGCACGCGCTGCTTCGGCTGCAGCTTGGTGTTGGCCAGGAAGCGTTCGCAACGGGCGCGATCAAAGCGGGGGTGCACGCCGGCGACGAAGTCGATCGCCTCACGCACCTTCAGCCAGCGCGGCAGCACGGCGACATCGGCGATGAAGCAGATGTCGTTCATCAGATCGTCGCGGTGCACGCGCGGGTCACGGCCGAGCACGCTCAGCTCGCCTTCCACCGAGGTCAGGCCGAGCACCGCCTTCAGCGCGGTGGTCTTGCCGGCACCATTGGGGCCGATCAGGCCGATGATGCGGCCTGCCGGAATGGAGAAGCTGGCGTTGTCGAGCGCGAGCGTGTTCTTGTAAGCCTTGCGAAGGCCACGGGCGGTAATGACAGCGTCGCTTGGCACAGCGGTAGTGGGACTGGCATTCATCAGAATTTCCCCTGGGGCAACAATTCGTCGAGACTCAGGCCCAGTCGCTGGATGCGTTCCAGTACGGCCGGCCATTCTTCATTGAGGAAGCGTTCGCGCTCGCTGCTGCGCAGCTGCGTGGCCGCCTGTTCGGTCATGAACATGCCCAGCCCGCGGCGCTTCTCGACCAGGCCTTCATCGGCCAGCTCCTGGTAGGCGCGCGAAACGGTGATGGGGTTGAGCTGGTAATCGGCGGCCACCTGGCGCACCGAAGGAAGGGCATCGCCCGGCTTGAGGATTCCGTCAAGCATCATGGCGATCACGCGTTCCTTCAGCTGGCGGTAGATGGGAGCGCCGTCGCTCCACTGGATGTCGCTCATATTCAGCTCCGTGGGGTCAGCGGCTGTGCGAACGAGAAATACGGCATGGACAGGGAGCTGTGCAGCCGACGCGGGGGGGAGGGGGAGGGAGCGGCATTCCCTGCCGTGGGTGCTGCTGCGTCCTGCGTACTGTCTTCGGAGAGGGTGGGGGAGGACGCGGCCGGCGGTGCCGGCATGGCCAGCCAGACCAGTACGAACAGGGTTGATACCGCGGTGACCGCGGGGGCGGCAAGGCTGCGACGCATCCGGCTGTTCATGGTTCCCCCTGTCTCAGGTGACTGGTGTTGTATGCAACTATAACACCGGCACGCCTGTGTGCAAGTCCTGTCCCCACCCAACTGATGGCAGGGGTGGTCACGGCACCGCAATATTCGTTCAACCGCTTGATATGCATCGAAAAAGAGAAACTGCGGAGGCGCGTTTTCAGTCGGCCTCCCATTCAGCCATGTCCATGCTATGTCATCAGCAGCGGGCTGGGACGCGCGGCAGACTGCTTCCGCCACGCCGTGCAAAGCGCGACAACGCATGCGCTCCAGAGACGTGCAGACCCCGGTGCTATAGTTCGGCCGATTCCCGGCCCGTCACGGCCGGACCCCTGGAATGGCTACCGCGGACCGTCTCCCATGCCTTTGTCGACTGCCTCCTCGCGCCGCCTTCGCGGCCTGTCCCTGTTGACCCTGCTGGCCGCAGGCCTGGCCACGTCGGCCGCCGCTTCGRCCGCCGATCTGCTGGATCTGTCGTACCGGCCGCTGGCGGGCAAGCAGCAGGTCAACCTGCAGCAGCGTTACCACGGGCAGGTGCTGCTGGTGGTCAATACGGCAAGCAAGTGCGGCTATACCCCGCAGTACGAGGGTCTGGAAGCGCTGCAGAAGCAGTACGCCGGCAAGGGATTTGCCGTGCTCGGCTTCCCGTCCAACGATTTCAAGGGGCAGGAGCCGGGTGATGAAAAGCAGATCCAGGATTTCTGCACGCTTACCTATGGTGTGAAATTCCCGATGTTCGAAAAGGTGCACGTGACCGGCGCGCAGGCCACGCCGCTGTATCAGCGCTTGACCGCCGCCACCGGCGTGGCGCCGGCGTGGAATTTCCACAAGTATCTGGTCGGACGCGATGGCACGGTCATTGCCCAGTTCGCCAGCAAGGTCACCCCGGATGATCCGCAGCTGAAAGCGGCCATCGACAAGGCGCTGGCGGCACCGGCCGCACATTGAATGCCGGCACGGATGCCTCGACATCGACGGCATGCGTGCGACAATACGTGTTTTCGCGCCGACGTCGGCGTCCAGTCACTTCCAGGAATGCAGCGAATGAAAATGGGAATGCGCGGCGCCGCGGCGTCGGTTCTGATTCTGGCGATGGGCACCTCCGGTGTCGCCCTGTCGCAACAACCGGCCGCTCCTTCGGCCGCCAAGGAGACCGCACCCTTGAATTCCCCCAAGCAGAAGCTCGGCTACGCCATTGGTCTGGATGTGGCCAAGTCGTTCGCGCCGATCGCCGATGAAATCGATGCAGCCGCGCTGCGCACTGCCGTGGAGCGTTCCTTCGAAGGCCTGCAGCCGCAGATCACCCAGGAACAGGCCAAGGCGACCGATGCCGCCCTGCGCCAGGTGGTGATGGCCCGCAGCGGCCAGCAGGTGCCGGGCGTCGCGCCGGGCTCGCAGCCGGCGAAGGTCGATCGGGTCAAGGTCGCGCAGATGATCGGTGCTTATTCGGTGGGTCCGTCGCTGGCACAGCTGAAGGACGATATCGATACCGCTTCGCTRTTTGACGCGATCAACACTGGCCTGAGCAAGGGCCAGCCGAAGATGAGCGAAGCCGATGCCACTGCCACCATCCAGTCGTTCATGGGTGCCAAGCAGGCCGAGATGCAGGCCAAGGCCGCACAGGCAGCGCAGACCAACCGTCAGGAAGGCAACGCSTTCCTGGCCAAGAACAAGACCSWGCCGGGCGTGGTGACCACCCCGTCGGGCCTGCAGTACCAGGTGATCCGTCCGGGCAGTGGCGAGCGTCCGTTGCCCTCCAGCAAGGTGCGCGTGAACTACGAAGGCAAGCTGSTCRACGGCACGGTGTTCGACAGTTCCGCGGGCCGTGGCCCGGCCGAATTCGGTCTGGACCAGGTCATCAAGGGCTGGACCGAGGGCGTGGCCCTGATGCCGGTCGGCTCGAAGTACCGCTTCTGGATCCCGGGTGAACTGGCATACGGCGAGAACGGCACCCCKGGTGGTCCGATCGGTCCGAACTCCACCCTGACCTTCGACGTCGAGCTGCTGGGCGTTCTGCCGTAAGCCAACACGGAGTCAGCACGGATATGCGCGTTGCGATTTTTGGTACCGGCTACGTAGGTCTGGTGACCGGCACCTGCCTGGCCGACGTTGGCCACCAGGTGGTCTGTGTCGATATCGACCAGGCCAAGGTGGATGGCCTCAACCGGGGCATCATCCCGATCTACGAGCCCGGCCTGGAGCCGATGGTGAAGGCCAACCACGCCGCGTCGCGGTTGGTGTTCACCACCGACGCGGCGACCGCCATCGGCCACGGCCAGGTGGTGTTCATCGCCGTGGGCACGCCGCCGGRCGARGATGGCAG
>NZ_JBFTNR010000175.1:0-10659 GCF_056665995.1 Stenotrophomonas sp. 05L44_2 | reverse complement strand
TGCTCCAGCTCCTCGAACGGGTAGCCGGCGTAGCCCCGTTGCCGCCAAGATGCGGCGTATAGGAATGGGATCACGCACTGATCGACGTAGGCGAGCAGGGTCGGTGAAGGACCGAGCTTGAGCTGCAGCTGCAGCGGCGACCCTAGGCAGAGGTTGCCGGCGCTGTTGACGTGGTTGTCCGGCGTGCGCGGGACACGTTGACCCTCCTCGTACACATTCGGCAACGTCTCTGTCGAAAACAGAGGCACCTCCAGGCGTACCTGGTATGTGTCGGTGATGGCGGGGCGACCCGGCGGCACCCAACTGAAGTCGAGGAYGCCGCCGACGATCACGACGTCGGCACGGCGGCTCGGCCGTCGGCGCAACCGCGGCCACGCCGTCAACAGTTCGTCGACGTGGGACTGCAAGAATTGCATCACTCGCGCCAGGGGCGCGCCGGCGCGGAGTCGACGTGCACCTGCCGGACCACCGCCGGCGCGGCGACGACACCGGCCAGGCCACGGAATGCGTCCTGCGACAGCTTCAGTCCGAAGTGGTCTTCCGCCATCTCGACGAGACGTCCGGCGTGCGGACTGTCTAGGAACGCGGCGAAGTCGCGGTTGGCGGCTTCGACCCACTCGTGGAAGTGGCGCTTTAGCTCGAGTTCGAGGCAGTCCTGGCGGTGCCAGCGATCGGCAAAGTTCTCCTGCGGGTTGATCGGGTTGCGGATCTCGTCGGCGCCTGAAAGCCTGAACTCGTCAAGCTCCAGCAGGACCCGGCGCAAGGTCTGGGTCAGCGATTCGCCATGAACGTACACCTGGCCGGCGATAGTGGTGACCAGGATCGAGGCCGGCTTGACGTCCGGATCGCTGGCGAAGCGAATGTCGCGGTGCCGCTTCAGCAGTTGCACGACCTGCTGCAACGCTGTCTTGCTGCGGTAGACCGGGACCGGGTCGATCTGGGCCTCGGCAAGTACACCGCGTTGTTCGGGCGCCCGCATGCGCGACAGGAACCATTGCAGGTAGCCACCGGGGTTGCTCGACGGCCAATCACGGCTGCGCGTGCGGTAGGCGCGATGCTGCTGGTCGGTGATCCAAAGCGCCTTGCGGGCGATGTCCTGGGCCAGCGCCGCCGGGACGCCATGCAGTTCCATTTGCTCGCGCAGGTAGCGGCGGCGGTCGTCATCGGCCCGGATACCGGGAACCACGTCCAGGTGGAACGGGAGCTCCTTATCCTTGTAGCGCAGGCGCCAGCAGCGGTTCTTCGGCTGCAGCGGCCGGTCGATCTGGCGGGCATGGCGGTACGCCGCCAGCTCGCCCCCGACCAAGTCCTTCAGGTCCTGCTGGGAATGCGTATCGCGTGACACGCCCTCTCGAAGCTTACAGGTGAAGTCCAAATCGTACTCGTCGTCGTCGTTGATCGGCCGGATCGCGGTACCGAGTGCGAAAGACCCCTGCACGAAGACATGGGCGTCGTGTCGGGCCAACGTGGATTCAGGGCGCGCGATCCACCGCCCGAGATCCTTGTAGCGGCTTTCTGCCCGCTCGTAGGCATGAGCGGGCAGATCGATGTCCTTGAGCAGGACTTCTAGGCGCGAGTTCGGGGCACGGCTGTCCATCACAATCACCTCAGCGTTCGATCAGGGGCAGGGAAAGGGCCGGATGAAAGGCACCGTGGCCTTTGTCCGCGTCGTACACATGGAAGGGGAAACTGACCTTTGGCTTGACCGCGATACCGAAGGCCATCGCAAGCGAGGCCGGCATCGCAGGAAACACATGGATCGGCGCGGTCTTCGGCAACTGGGTTTCCAGTTGCGCCACCACGCTAGCGACCTTGGCGCGAAACGCATCGATCGTCGCGGGCCCTTGGACGAGATCGAGCCGCGGTCGGTCGACGGTGACGTGAATCACCGAGGGTTGATCGTGGTTGAGGGCAGTGCAGATGCGCTCGGGTTCGATCACGCCGGACAGCGAGAACACTAGGGCAACCGGACCATCCCAGTGCGTCGGCCATTTGATGTCGAAGACACAGGCCGGTGCATCCTTGTCGGGGAACTGCCAGCTCTGCGCGTGGCGGTCCCACTGGAACGGGTACAGCTCACTGGAGTGGCCGAGCGCGAATCCCATCACCATCAGCGCCGGCATGTCGGCAAGACCGAACAAGGCAATTGCGCGATCGGATTCAGGGCGCGCTTGCAGCATTCGCACCTTCTGGCGGATGGCAGTCAATACGTGCAGCCAGTACTCCGCACTCTGCGGCTCGTAGCCACTGGCATCAACGTCGACCTCGACCGGCCGTTCGGTCAATACCAGCCCGCGCTGCACCGCGGCCTTCAGGGCGCTGGCCGCATCCCCGGCCATGATCTGGCGCCCGATAACCCCACGAAAGTGCAGCCCGAGCACCTTGCGGCCATGGCTGTGCTGGCCGGCGACGCGCACCGCGGCCTCGTGCTGTTGTTTCCACTGCGCCAGCAGGGCTTCGGGGTAGTGATCTTCCCAACCAGGCTTATCGACCACGGCGTGGTGTGTGGGGCAGAACAGAATCAGGTTGCCGGGATCGTCCGACAGCGGGTGAGAGCGCCGCGCATCGCCTCGCGGCCCGTCGGCACTGGCGGCAACGTTGTGGGCGAGCTCACCGAACCCGCTCGGCGTCAGGTAGAGGGGGTCCTGATACAGCACCGCGCCGCAGCCCGGCCACGCGCATACGCCGGCACCGCGGGCCCACACCTCTCGTTGCGTCGCCGGTGAGACCGCCTTGCCGCGCGTCGATTTGCCCGCCGCCTTGCCCATCTGTCATCCCCCAGAAGGTGGTTGAGTGTCCCATCGTGCTCGCCCGATGTCGCACACGCTGCGACAAAACCCCAAGGACTAGACACTGAATGCGACGCTTACCCCTCCATCTTGTGGCGCGTGACACTGTTTCAAGGGGTGCTGCTTGACTGATCCCCATCACTCGAGGTAAGACCGCCGTCCAACAGGCGCGCCGCCGGATTGTCGGCCGCGGCACCAGCCTGGAAATACCCCACCACACTCGACACCGAGCGGTGCTCGGTCAGCTGCATAATCGCCGGCAGGGCCACCCCTTGGCGGCTGGCCTCGGTCACGAACCCCGACCGTAGGCTGTGCCCACCAAAATCCCCCTCCAGCCCGGCCAGCCGCGCCCGCCGCTGCACGATCTCACCTACGGCGGCCGGGGACAGGGCAGGGCCGACCCGCTGTTTCCACAGCCGCCGGAAGATTGCCCCCTCGGTGAGGCCTGAGGCATCCAACCACTCCTCAAGGGCGAGGGCGGCCCGATCGAGCACCGGCTTATTCGGCGTCGAGGTGGCCTTAACCCCGGCCTGCTGGGTCTTACTGTGCTCCAGCCGGTAGATATAGCCCGCCTCGCCAATCCGGCGCAGGTCGCGCAGGTCGGCAGCGGCGATCTCGCTGCGCCGGCGGCCGCCGCTGGCAAATCCGAAGCAGAGTAGGGCGCGATCGCGCAGACCTTCTAGGCTATCGTCACAGGTGGCCAACATGGCCTCCAGCTCGGCCAGGGTGATTGCGGTCTTCTTGCGTGGTCGCTCGCCGCGCTTGACCGCGGCCCGCGCCGCTCGACTGAGTACGGTGCGGATTGCCGGCTGCTCGCAGGGATTGGCCACTTGCTTCAAGCGGTGCGCGGTGGACAGCACGGCAACGCGATGGCGCACGGTCGCCAAGGTCCACGGGCCGACCTTAGCCTTAAGGCCAGCGGCCACCAAGGCCTGGTCGAGGGCTGGTGGAAGTTCCCAGGCCAATTCGCCGTCGGTCGAGCGGCGCTGTACGTGATCAACTACGAACTGGAGCACGATGGACTCGGGCACCGGCAAGGCCAATTCAATGCCGTAGCGCGCCGTATGCCAGCCGGCCCAGTAGCGCAGGGCGCTGGTGTAGCTGCGAGTGGTGTTCTCGGCTGCGGCTTCGGCCAGCAGCTCGCGGACCGCATCGGCAGCCTGTTGGGCCAGCTGTTCGGGCAGGACCAGGCTGGTGGCCGTCGCGGCAAGTACGGGAATTGTAGAAATATCTTTCATACTATGTAATGTACGCTACGCTTAGACGACCATACCCACGATAATCATCACTTATCGTGAGTACACTACCAGCAGAGCAGGGCGCCAGTACAGGAGACTTCGCATGGCCCGCGGCATCACTGAGTCTGACGTCCATACCGCCGCCGACGAGCTGGTGGCCAAGGGCGAGCGCCCGACCGTCGAGCGGATCCGGGCTCACCTGGGGACAGGCTCACCGAACACCGTGACCCGCTGGCTGGAGACGTGGTGGAACCGACTTGGTACGCGCCTGCAGCGAGCGCGTCCGGAACTGGAAGATGCGCCAGCAGTGTTGGCAGAACTCGCCGGGCAATGGTGGGAGCTGGCGCTGAAGCATGCCCAGGAGGCCGCCCATCGAGAGCTTGCAGAGGCTAAGCAGTCGTTGGCCGCCCAGCGTGATGCACTGGAGGTCAAATCACGGCTTGTAGATGGCGAGCTGACGCAAATGCGTTCAGAGCGCGACGCTGCACTTACTGGAGAGAGAATTGCAGCTACGCAAGCTACAGAGCTTCAGCAGCTAGTTGGACTGGGCCGAGTACGTCAGATCTGTCGAGAATCGGGCGCTGAGCGATGTCGACCGCGCGCGCCAAGAGGTGAGGGAGCTTCAGGCGCAGCTGAGCAAAGCAACCGAACAACATAGAGCCCTTGAGAACCAGCTGCGCCAAGATATCCAAGCCGCCCAATCAGCGGCAACCAAGGCAGGTCAATCTGCCGATATTCTGCGCGGCAGATGTGATGCGCTCGAAGGGCAATTGACAGGACTTCGGGATTTGCCGGCCCAGTTGGAAGTGGCGCTCAAGCGATCCAAGGAAGCTGGCATCGCTGCTGATGCCAGACCGAAACGCAAGCGGTCGAAACAGACTAACCGGGGGTCGTAGTCACAACCGCTGATCGAACATCTCAGTTGACATCAGCGCGAGTTGACTAGACTACCGCCTTCATCGGCTACCGCGGCCAGAGCGACTAGGCCGTCTATCGAAACCACCTGAGCGGTCACCCAGCCGCTTGTTCTGACGATACGCCACAAAAATTGCGGCAAGGGTCGCCGTCACCGCCGAGAACATGACGAGAGCGGCAAAGAGAGTCATCTGCTGAAAAGTGGACAGGGATGCTAGGTAGCTCATCGAACGCCTCTAACCAGAATACCGAAACGGAAATCAGCGCACGCGATCGCGGAACTCGATGTTCGCCATAGACGCAAGCATAACTCTAAGACGGCAACGGTTCGCACCCCGACATATCCGAACATCATCGAAAGCAGGCGCTATGTGCGGGCAACATGGCTGCATTCTGCGGGCACCATGGCTACATTGCAGGTAGAACACAGTCGTTCCGGCAACCGCCGAAGCAGCATCGGCCAGCAACTTATATGCTGCGCTACAGCTTGCTAACGAGCAGCTGGGGGCGTATGTGGGCAGCATGACTACATTGTGCGGGCCCGATGGCGACATTGGAGCTAGAGCGCCGTCGCTGCGGCGACCACCAAAGCTTGGCCCAATTTTGGAGCGAGGTTCCGAGGCGGAACGGCCGAGCTAGGCTCGCAACCAGGGCAGGTTGTCCGCGGCAACCAGAGGCGACAGGCGCTCGCCGCCGTACAAGTAACACTTTTACATGGCGCTGGGTAACAGATTTACCTGCTTCGTCACCGGCGGCAGTTCCCAGGCCAATTCGCCGTCAGCCGACCGGCGCTTACGGCATTTCGCATAATGTATATTATGTTCAAAGCAGACCGGACATCGACTCCGCTACCGAGCCCGGCCAATGGCACCCCGGACATCACCCGGGCCCCAACCCAGCCGTAGCTTCTCTGTCCCCCCTGGTCGCCGGCGCCCCACAAGGGGCAACCCGGCATGTCCTGGCAGCACACGCCCACACGAGCAGTCGCAAGGTCCAGTCTCCACTAGTCAGGCGTACCTCACCGGACCAACGTTCAATTCTGAGGGAACCCAAGCCCTCAGCCCTGCAGAATTCAACGCCGGCGGACCCGCGACCACCGTGACGCGTCACGTTAATTGCGCCCGCCAACCCGTCAATCGCGCCGCTCTGGAACGTCTCGTGATTGGACCCGTCCTTGACCGGAGCGTGGACGCTGGCATCTCGCCAGCGGAGCACGCACTCAACTTGAGCAGTGCACGCGGTCCGCGCGCTCATTGCAGACGCGATTCAAAAATCATCAGACGCAACAGGCTACTTCGCTGCACCCGCGCTGTGCAGATCCCGACACAAACCTCCAACTTTTCCTACTTCCACTCTAGGAAAAATCTCAAAAATCGAATGTTTTCGATGCTCGACGCGACAGCGGCGCCAGAATGAGTGCCACGCCACTGGGCGCTGACAACACTCCTGCGCATGAACGGATTCCCTGCACCGCGCCGGCTTCGCCTGGCCCTGCTTGATGACCATGACGTCGTCCGCCGCGGCACGGCCTTCCACCTGGGCAACGACAGCCGCTTCGAGATCATCGCCAGCCACAGTGACAGCCAGGCGTTCGTGCAGGCGCTGCAGCAGCGTCATGCCGATGTGGCCATCATCGACATCACCCTGGCGCCCGGTGATATCAGCGGCACCGAGCTCGTCGAGCACCTGCGGCAGGCATTGCCGAGGGTAACGCTGCTGGGTTTTGCCGGACAGACCTCGGTGGCGATCATCAACCACCTGTTGGATGCCGGAATCAGCGGCTTTGTCGGCAAATCCGAGCCGTTGATTGAACTGTCCGACGCGGTCGTACGCGTGTCCCAAGGGCTCTGCCGCATTCCGCCGTCGTGCAAGCTGCTGACGCCCTGCGATGCGCTGAGCCGCAACGAGCGCGAGGTCATCCGGCTGGTCCTGGATGGGCTGACCGTCTCGGAGATTGCCTTGYATCGCCACCGCAGCATCAAGACCGTCAGCACGCAGAAGATTGCCGCGCTGCGCAAGCTGGGGTTGCGCAATGACGCGGAGATCTTCGCGATACGGCAGCAGTTGGAGGCACTGTGACCGCGCTGTTCAAGCGTGGCCGCAGGCTCATGCTGCTGGCGCTGTTCACCCTGCTTCCCTGTACGTCCGCGGGCGACATCCAGCACGGAAAATGGACAGCGGGGCGCGTGGTCCGGGTGGCCGCGGCCCCCACGCTGCACCCTGTGCCCGAAGATGCTGCCGACCCCGAGGTGCTGCAGACGCTGGCGCATGGCTATGCCGCGCTCGTGGCCCGCCATTCCGGCCTGACCTTCGTCGAAGTCCCTTTTTCCAGCACCCTCGCCGCGATGACCGCCGTCTGTGAGGGGCGGGCCGATCTTGTGCTGGCGATGGGTGCTGACGATGGGGCACGCCTGCCCTGCCCCAGCCTGGCGCCCTCGCGCAGTTTTCCTGGCGGTGCCAGCGTGCTTGCCGGCCGCATTGGCGAGCGCTTGCCGCAGCGGGCTGCCGATCTCGGCACGCTGCGCATCGCTGCTGTTGAAGGAGGCCCCTACCCTGTGTGGCTCGCACAGCATCACCCTGCAGTGCCTGTGCTGCCGCACCCCAGCATGCGGGCGGCATTGGCTGCCGTGGATGCCGGCATTGCCGACGCTGCGATCGGGCTGGAATCCACTGCAGGTGCGATAGCACGACGTCACTTCTCCCACAGCCTGCGGTTGCAGACAGTGGATGCCGATCTTTCGACCCAGCTGCATCTGCTTGCCCGGCGCGAAGACCAGGCGCTGCTGGATCGTATCGAGGCGGCATTGGATGACATCACCATCGAAGAGCATGCCCAGTTGCTGCAGCGCTGGGCACGGCAGACGCTGCCGGCCGCGCTCGGCCAGAAGGTGCGCGAAGGCCTCGATGGCACCGTAGTCTGGCTGTTGCCAGCCGCAGCCCTGCTGCTGGCATTCCCCTTGCTGGCTGCACGCAGGCTGCGCCAGCAGCAGGGTCTTGATCAGAAGCAGGCGCAGATGACGGGCATGATCAGCCATGAGGTGCGCAATTCCGCCCAGGCCGTCATGGCGTCGATCGACCTGCTGGGCCAGGCGCCACTGCCAGCCGGGCAACGCGAACTGGTCGCCGCTGCGGCCACCGCCAGCCAGACATTGCGCGGATTGCTCAACCGCACGCTGGACTTCTCCCGCCTGGCCAGCGGCACGTTCCGGCCAAAGCGGGTGCCCTGCAACGTCCCTGCGATCTGCACGCAGGCGCTGCAGGCCATTACGCCCCTCGCGCAGAAGAAGGCGCTCAGCCTGCAGCTCTGCGCACCGCAGGCGCCGTTCCCGATGCTGGCAACGGACCCGGACTGCCTGCGCCAGCTGCTCGACAACCTGCTCGGCAATGCCGTCAAGTTCACCGACGTAGGCGGCGTTGAACTGCGCCTGCAGCTGGATGCGCCCACGAAGAACGCATCACTGTTGATAGAGGTCATCGACAGTGGCATCGGCATCGCGCCAGCGCAGATGAGCGCCCTGTTCGAGCCCTTCCGGCAGGCCGATGCAGGCAGGCAGCGCGGTGGCAGCGGCCTGGGCCTTTCCATCTGTCGCACGTTGGCCGAGGCCATGGGCGGCACCCTGGATGTCCATAGTGTGCACGGCCGTGGCAGCCGCTTCATTCTTCGCCTGCCCGTGCAGCAGGTGCAGGAAGATGCACCGGCTACTGCCGCTGCGTCCGCCCTGCCCCGGCTGGCCGGCACGCGCATCCTGCTGGTGGAGGATCACGCGCTGACCCGGCAGGTCATTGCCGCCCAGCTGCGGCGCTGGGGCGCGACGGTGCAGGAGGCTGCCAATGCCGAAGATGCCTTGGCGGCCCAGATGCAGGCGCCCTGCCCGCTGGTGATGCTGGACATCGGTCTGCCGGGAATGGATGGCTACGCGCTGGCCCGGCAATTGCGGCTGCATGAGGCAGAAGGCGCGCCGCGCGCCCGGCTGATCGCGCTTTCCGCTTTCACTGGCGACGATCACACGCTGCGCTGCCAGGTTGCCGGCATCGACGCGGTATTGCTCAAGCCGTTGCAGGCCGATGCGCTGCTGCAGGCGCTGGACCAGCCTGTGCCCGGCCGTGCCTTCGAAAGCACTGCCCGCGAACTGCTGGCCGCCTACGAAGAAGATATCGATCGCGAGCTGCAATGCCTGCACGAAGCGATCGTTCGTTGCGATGCCGCGCAGCTGCGCCATCATGCGCATCGCCTGCAGGRCGTGCTGCAGATGCTCAACGGGGGCGGCATGGATGCACGCGCCGGCGAGCTATGGGAGCTGGGCGATCGCGTGCCGCCCGGCTGGGACGATGCGCGCCAGCTGCTGGCCGAGCTGCAGTCGTGGCGCGGCTCCCGGGCTGTGGGAACCRCGCCGTCGCCCTGAATCAGGCGGCGTTGCGACCTGCCTGGCGGCGGGTCAGGTCGTTGAAGCGACCCAGCGACATCAGGTGCTGGTGGATGAGCGCCAACCAGCCGTTGCGGTGCCATTCGATGACGGTCGCATCCGGCAGCGCAATGAACTTCTCGACGTCGACCACGAAGAAGCCATTGAGGTTGAACTCGCGACCATCGGGCAGGCGCACGGTTGCATTGCGCTCGACCAGCAGGCCGTTGTCGACCAGTGCCTTGGAGAAGGCCTGGGTCTGTTCGTGCTCGCGGGTGAACTGGCCGCAGAACTCAAGCGCCTGCTGCACCATCTCGGTGGCCTTGCCATCGACGAACAGCGGCTGGCCTTCTTCGCCGCCACGGACGATGCGCGGGCTGTCTTCGTCGATGCCGAGCAGGAAGTCATTGTCCGCGCCGGTGTCGATGAAGATGAAGGGATGGCGGCGCAGGTAGGCCGGGATGTAGGTCTCGTCGTCCCACAGGCCATCGGTGATGAACAGGTTGTCGGTGGTCACGCCCACGGCGGCCATCGGCACCGCGCTCGGGCCTGCGAACAGGATCGGGAAGTGGTGCAGCGCCAGCGAGAATTCGCCCAGCACCAGCGGGATGGAGTTACTGCTGGCAGCGAACTCGAGCTTGCCCGGCAGGATGCGCAGATCGGCGTGCAGGTCTGCCTGCAGCGGCACCGGGCGGGTGTAGAACAGGGGCGCGCTGCTCGGCGCAGCTTCGGTGGTGGTGTCGCTGGTGGTGGTCATCGTGGAAACCGTGTCGATCATGCGCGCCTGCCATCCCGGGCGCGCCAGCGGGAACAACCTGAATCCCGCATTATCAACAAGGCAGGTGACAACGGCCACCCCGCCGCCGACTTATTTCAACTGCAACGGGTAGCGCTGCCACAGTACGTGGACCAGGAAGCCGGCCAGTTCGGTGTCGCGCGCACTGACCGCTGCGCGGATCTTGTCCAGCAGGACCATGTCGCTGCAATGCCGCACATCGGCGTGGTTGGCCTGGCCAGCGCGCCGCGCCCGATAGCGTGCAGCCCGCTGTGCGTCGCTCATTGCGTACCCGAACTTGGGCGGCCGACCGCGTTTGCGCGGCAGGGTCAGCTCCAGGGTTCCGGGATCATTGTCATCACGCATGGGCAGGGTGCGGGCGGCGGCAAGCAACGGGGGGTGCGCAATTTATCGTGAGGCATCACTTTAATCCAGCTTTTTCTGCAGTTTTGTTGCAATGCAATGCAGGCACGTGGCGCACGGATGGCACCCATCCACGCATGACGTGGGAAGTAGATCCACGCCATGCGTGGATGACC
>NZ_JBFTNR010000174.1:0-6167 GCF_056665995.1 Stenotrophomonas sp. 05L44_2 | reverse complement strand
GAATTCCTGCCAGTCGCCGTCGTTGGAGACGACGGTGCTGGAATGGGTACGGCGGATCGGTGCGGGCGTCGACAGCGGTCGCGAAGGCGCAGGGCTGGCAGCCTTCGGCGCGACCTTGGCGGTCACCGCCTTCACTGMGACAGCGACCTGGTTGTCGAGGCGGAAGATCGCCACGGCGTCGGCCAGCTGTGCGGCCTGGTCTTCCATCGCCCGCGCGGCGGCGGTGGCTTCTTCCACCAGCGCGGCGTTCTGCTGGGTGGTTTCGTCCATCTGCACCACGGTCTGGTTGACCTGCTCGATGCCGGCGGACTGCTCCTGCGAGGCGGCGGAGATCTCGGCCATGATGTCGGTCACGCGCTGCACCGACGCGACGATCTCGCCCATGGTGCTGCCGGCCTGGTGGACCAGGCTGGAACCCTCGGCGACCTTGCCGACCGAKTCGTCGATCAGSCCCTTGATYTCCTTGGCGGCGGCGGCCGAGCGCTGGGCGAGGGTACGCACYTCGCTGGCGACCACGGCRAAGCCACGGCCCTGTTCGCCGGCACGGGCCGCTTCCACTGCGGCATTCAGCGCCAGGATGTTGGTCTGGAAGGCGATGCCATCGATGACCGAGATGATCTCGGCGATCTTCTTCGAGGAGGCTTCGATGGCCGACATGGTGGTGACCACCTGGCCGACCACTTCACCGCCCTGCGAGGCCACGCCGTGCGCACCGATGGCGAGCTGGTTGGCCTGGCGCGCRTGYTCRGCRTTCTGGCGAACGGTGGAGGTCAGTTCCTCCATCGAGGCGGCGGTTTCTTCCAGGTTGGCCGCCTGCTGTTCGGTACGGCGTGACAGGTCACTATTGCCCGAGGCGATTTCGCCTGAGGCCAGGGTGATGCTCGAGGTGCTGGCCTGGATCTGGCTGACGATCTGGGTCAACTGGGCGACGGTGGTGTTGGCATCGTCACGCATGCGGGCGAACACGCCGTGGAACTGGCCGTCCATGCGTGCGGTCAGGTCGCCCGCGGCGATGGACTGCAGCAGCTGCGACAGCTGGCCAAGATTGCCGTCGGCGACCTCCATCATGCTGTTGAGCTGCTCGATCATCACGCGGAAATCGTGATCGAAGCGCTGCGCATCGCCGCGCTGGCTGAAGTCGCCGGCGGCGGCGGCCGATGCCAGCTGCTGGATCTGCGTGTTGATGGCCAGCAGGCTGGCCTTGGCCGCATCCATCGATTCGTGCAGGATCGCGCGGCTGCCCGGCAACCGGCGCGCATCGGGGGTGAGGTTGCCGGTGGCGTACTGGTTGAGCACATCGATGGCATCACGGATCGCATCGAGGTGTTCGAAGATCACCGTGTTGATGCCGCCGGCGAGCTGGCCATAGACGCCCGGGAAGTCTTCCGGAATGCGGTGGCTGATATCGGGGCCGGCATGCATCTGTGCCATCAGCTGGGTCTGCTCGGAGAAGCGACGCAGCATCGCGGTCATCTCCGCGGTGGCCGCCAACATGCGACCCGCCTCATCCTTGCCGGTGGCCTGGGTAGTGACGCTGAGATCGCCGCGGGCGACGGCCTGGATGGCGTGCACGGCCTTGCCCAGCGGGCCGACCACGGCGCGCGAGATGATCACGGCCAGGGTGGCGG
The DNA here is from genome assembly GCF_056665995.1 of Stenotrophomonas sp. 05L44_2. Classification (NCBI taxonomy): domain Bacteria; kingdom Pseudomonadati; phylum Pseudomonadota; class Gammaproteobacteria; order Lysobacterales; family Lysobacteraceae; genus Stenotrophomonas; species Stenotrophomonas sp. 05L44_2. The sequence continues at coordinate 4,539 of NZ_JBFTNR010000174.1, read as the reverse complement.
CGACCACGACCAGCAGCACGATGGCGGCGATGATGGCCAGCATGCTGTTGCGGTGGGTCGCGTTGGCGTCGTCGATCTTGCCCTGCATCTGGGTTCCCAGCAGCGCACCCAGCGCCTTCAGGTCTTCAAAGGCTTTGCGGCGCAGGGGGCGCGACTGCTCATCGGAAATCTGCCGGGCCGCTTCGCCATCACCGGCGGTGGCCGCTTCGCGCAGCTTGGTATTGGCGGCGAAGTAGCCATCGACGTCGGCCTGCACGGCCTGGTACAGCGCGCGTTCCTTGTCGCCGGCCGGCAGTTTGGCATAGGCCGCCAGCTGCTCGCGCACCACCGCAGCGGTGTCGTTCATGCGCTTGTTGTAGTCGGCGACCTTCTCCGGCTGGTCCAGCATGCTGATCTGGGCCAGCTCATAGGTGCGGAACTCACCCAGCTGCGAGCGCACTTCACCGAGGTACTGCACCGATGGAATGTCGTTGGTCGCCATCGAGGTCAGCTTGGCGTTGGCTTCGGACAGGCGGACCAGGGCGAACGCACCCAGCACGACGGTCATCAGGGTGGTCAGGGTGAATCCCACAGCCAGCTTGCGGGCGATGGGCAGATCGTGGAACCACTTCATGCAGGGTGCTCCAAGGTGGGCAGAATACCGGCGGCGGCGCCGCGGGCAAAAGGTCGTTGCAGGAGGGAACGGTGGTGCCGGGTGAAGGATCGGTGACTGCCGTCAACCCGAGATAGCGGCGCAGCTGCGCCGTACTTTATGGACCGATGTCACATTCGCTGGCGTAGGGGAAACCAACGGAAAGCAAGCAGTGGCGGGGCTTTCGCCGTGGCGGCGTGGTTTCAGGCGAAACCATGCGCCCGATCAGGTTCAYGACACAGGACGACGGAGTTCACAGTTGCGGGCGCCGCCGCGTTGCGCGTGGGTACGATTGCGGCCTGCGCCCGCGCGCAAACGAAAACCGCCGCCCCGGAGGGCGGCGGTCAGGTACAACGTGTAGCGCAGCTCAGGCGGCCTGCGGTACCCGCAGCGAACGCACCAGGCCGCCGATGTCGACGATCAGGGCGACGCGGCCATCGCCGAGGATTGTGGCACCGGAGACCCCGCCGATGCGGCGGTAGTTGTTCTCGATGTTCTTCACCACGACCTGCTGCTGGCCGACCAGTTCGTCCACTTCCAGCGCGATCTTCTGGCCATCGCCTTCAACCACCACCACCAGCGATTCACTGCCGGGTGCACGCTGGCCATAGCCGTAGTACTCGCTCAGCGACAGGATCGGCAGGTATTCGCCACGCACGCGCAGCACGCGGCCTTCGCCGGCCATGCTGCGGATGTCGTCAGGCTGCGGCTGCAGTGCTTCAAGCACGTAGGCCAGCGGCAGGATCAGGGTTTCGCCGGCCACCGCCACGGTCATGCCGTCGAGGATGGCCAGGGTCAACGGCAGCCGGATCAGCGTACGGGTGCCGGTGCCGAGGCCGCTTTCAATCTGCACCTCGCCACCGAGCGCCTGGATGTTGCGGCGGACCACGTCCATGCCCACGCCACGACCGGACAGGTCGGTGACCGCATCGGCGGTGGAGAAGCCGGGCTGGAAGATCAGGTCCCAGACCTGCGAGTCGGTGGGGTTGTCCGGTACGGCCAGGCCGCGTTCCTGCGCCTTGGCCAGGATCTTCTCGCGGTTCAGGCCGCGGCCGTCGTCGCTGACTTCGATGACGATGTGGCCGCCCTGGTGCGAGGCCGCCAGGGTGATCGTGCCGGTCTCGTCCTTGCCAGCATCGCGACGCACGTCCGGCATTTCCAGGCCGTGGTCGATGGAATTGCGGACCAGATGCACCAGCGGATCGGCGATCTTCTCGATCAGGCCCTTGTCCAGCTCGGTGCCTTCGCCGATGGTGCGCAGGCGCACGTGCTTGCCCAGGCGGCCGGACAGGTCGCGGACCAGGCGCGGGAAGCGGCGGAACACTGCGTCGACCGGCAGCATGCGCACGCCGATCACAGCCTCCTGCAGGTCACGGGTATTGCGTTCAAGCAGGTCCAGGCCGGCGAACAGGCTCTCGGCATGCACCGGGTCCAGCGCGTGCGAGACCTGCTTGAGCATGGCCTGGGTGATGACCAGCTCACCGACCAGGTTGATCAGTGCATCGACCTTGTCGACGCTGACACGGATGGAGGTTTCTGCTTCCTGGCTGGCCCCGGTGCTGGCCGTCGGTGCGGCAGCGGCGGGCGCAGGGGCAGCGACCGGCGCGGCAGCCGGTGCCTGGGTGGCCAGGCTTGGTGGTGCGGCCGGACGGATGTCCAGTTCGCAGTCGTCCAGCACCCAGGCGAAGGTGTCTTCGATCTTGCTGCGCGGCACCTTGCCGACCAGGCCCAGGTCCCACGCCAGGTGGGCTTCAAGCGGGTCGAGCTGGGCGAAGCCGGGCAGGCGATCCATGCGCGCGGCCACCTGCAGCGAACCCAGGTGTTCCAGTTCGCGGATGATGCGCAACGGGTCGTTGCCACTCATGAACAGTGACGGCGCCGGGGTGAAGCCGATCTGCCAGGCTTCCGGCGTGTCGTCCACCTTGCTGGCGGCAGCGGGTGCAGCGGCGGCGGGTGTCTGGCCGGACAGCACCGCTTCCAGGCGCGCCTTCACCGCAGCGACCGCTGCAGGATCGGCGGGCTGGCCGTGCTCGGCCTCGCGCAACAGGGCGCGCAGTACGTCCACCGACGACAGCATCGCATCGACGGCGTTGCCTTCCAGTGCGCGCTTGCCGGCCCGCAGCTCATCGAGCAGCGTTTCCAGCACGTGGGTCAGCCCGGCGATGGCATCGAAGCCGAACGTGCCTGCGCCACCCTTGATGGAGTGGGCGGCACGGAACACCGAGTTGATGATCTCCGGGTCCTGTTGTCCCGATTCCAGGGCCAGCAGGCCAGCCTCCATGGCGTCGAGGCCTTCGCGGCTCTCCTCGAAGAAGGTGGCGTGGAAGCGTTGCAGGTCCATGCTCATGGCAGTGGCAATCCGGAAGCGAAGAGGGGGAGCAGTGCGGGGCGATCAGCCCAGSACTTTCTGCACGGTGGCSACSAGCTGTTCGGGATTGAACGGCTTSACCAGCCAGCCGGTSGCACCGGCGGCCTTGCCTTCGGACTTCTTGTCCGCTGCCGACTCGGTGGTCAGCATCAGCATCGGCGTGAACTTGTAGTCCGGCAGCTGGCGCAGTTCGCGGATCAGCGCGATGCCGTCCATGTTCGGCATGTTGACGTCGGTGACCACCGCATTGAAGCGCTGGCCCTTGGCACGTCCGAGCGCGACCGCGCCGTCTTCAGCTTCTTCGACGGCAAAACCGGCCGAGGTGAGGGCGAAGGAAACCATCTGGCGCATCGACGCCGAATCGTCCACCACCAAGATACGTGCGCTCATGCAGCGTTCTCCACAGATTTCAGGTTGTCATGGGGTACGTCCAGGCCCAGGGCCTGGGTGACGCCCAACAGGCGTGCAGCGTCACGGAAGGTTGCAGTGCAACCGTGGAAGCCGGTGCCCAGGCCTGCCTCGCGGCGGGCCTGCACGAAGGCGCACAGCACCTGCATGCTGGCGGTGTGGATGCGGCCGACCTGGCTTGCATCCAGGGTCAGCTCGCCTGCTTCCGCCACCAAGGGCGAAAGGCGGTTCTTGAGCTCGGTGCTGCTCTCGATGCCGAGATCCTCACCCAGTTCGACAGTGCTCATCGTTGCTCCGGACAAACGGTTCCAGCATTCATAACGGCACCGTGGGGCGGTTCTTTAGGGGTATCGGCGCTGCGCGCCGATTCAGAGCACGGATTCACCCCAGCAGCTGCGTGGCGTCGAGCAGGATCATCGGCCGCTGGCTGATGCGGGCCACGCCACGGAACAGTTCATTGGAGATCTGGCAGATGCGGGCGGTATCGGGTGGTTCGATCTGCGAGTCGGTCAGGTTGGCGACGTCCTCCACGGCCGACACACGCAGGCCCAAGGTCTCGCCGTTCTCTTCAAGCACGACGATGCGGGTCTGCGCGTCATCCTCGGCGGAGGCCGCACCCAGGTGCAGGCCGAGATCCATCACCGGCACCACCTGGCCACGCAGGTTCATGATGCCGAGCATTTCCGGGGCAGTGCCGCGCAATGGCAGCAACGGCACCGGCAGCACCACTTCCTGCACCTTCAGCAGTTCCAGCGCGTAGGCCTGGGTGCCACAGCGCAGGYGCAGCCAACGCGACGTGCGTTCGCCGGCGCGGCGGTTCTGCGGATGCGGGCTGCTGGCGGGCTGATGCGCCTGGGCCTGCAGCTCCTGCCAGGAACCGGGGCGGTTGCTGGAGGGGGTGTCCACCGCGAGCCGTGGCGGCGATGCGACGGCGGCGCGGGTCATCGATGGCATCGGTGCTGGTGCGGGGCGCGCGGCGGCCTTGGCAACGGCCGGCGCAGCGATGGCAGCAACCACTTCGCCGTCGGCGGCGGCTTCGAAGGCGGCCTGCAACCCGGGGCTGTCGGTGTGCGCCAGGCTGTCGGCGGCGTCGGTTTCGTAGATCACTTCGTCCGGCAGGTCATCCCAGGTG
>NZ_JBFTNR010000173.1:0-6216 GCF_056665995.1 Stenotrophomonas sp. 05L44_2 | reverse complement strand
CAATGTGAGCAGCGCCAATGGCGCGTGCTGCACCCGGACAAGCCGGAGCCGATTGAGTTCCGCGATGGCGTCCGTGCCTTCGATTTCGCCGAAACCCTGGCCCGCCTGCATTTCACCGATACCGGCCAGCGCGCCTCGGTGCGGGTGGAGTCCAGCGGTGCGTTTGTCGAGGCGATCAGCTACGGCTGAGCACGCCGCTTGTCGGCACGGTCCGCGCCATCCACGCTTGGCGTGGATCTGCTTTTGCGCCACCAGCAATCTGGTAGATCCACGCCAGGCGTGGATGAGGAACCTGGGGAGCCACGCATGGCTTGGCCCCACCAGACCCCTGCAACGCTCTCAGCCCGCCGCGCTCAACGGCGGGTTGCCGGCGGCCAGCTGCGGCCAGCGCTTGAGCAGCGCCGCACGGATGCCGGCCGCATCGATGCCGGCCTCGGCCAGCAGGTCCTCGCGGCTGGCGTGATGCTGGAAGGCATCGGGCAGGCCCAGGTGCAGGATCGGACGCAGCACATCCTCGGCATTGAGCAGTTCGGCCACGGCCGAACCTGCGCCGCCCGCCACCACGTTGTCTTCGATCGTCACCAGGGCGTCGTGCTGGTTGGCCATGGCAAGTACCAGTTCGCGATCGAGTGGCTTGATGAAACGCATGTTGACCACGCTCAAACCCAGTTCGCGACCCACCTGTTCGGCGGCGGCGACGGTGCTGCCGAACGCGAGCAGGGCGACGCGGTTGCCTTGCAGGCGCAGCTCGCCCTTGCCGATCGGCAGGGTCGACAGATCGCTGCCGGCATCCACGCCGGTACCGCTGCCGCGCGGGTAGCGCACCGCAGCCGGGCCGGGGTGCTGCAGGCCGGTGCTGAGCATCTGCCGGCACTCGGCTTCGTTGGAGGGTGCCATCACCACCATGTTCGGCACGCAGCGCAGGAAGCTGAGGTCGAGGTTGCCTGCGTGGGTTGCACCATCCGGGCCGACGACGCCGGCGCGATCGATCGCGAACAGCACATCCAGGTCCTGGATGGCCACGTCATGCACCAACTGGTCGTACGCGCGCTGCAGGAAGGTGGAATAGATCGCCACTACCGGCTTGCCGCCCTGGGTGGCCATGCCTGCGGCCAGGGTCACCGCGTGCTGCTCTGCGATGGCCACATCGAAGTAGCGCTGCGGATATTCCCTGCTGAAGCGCACCAGGCCCGAGCCTTCGCGCATTGCCGGAGTGATGCCATACAGACGCGGCTCGGCTGCGGCGGCGTCACACAACCAGTCGCCAAACACATCGGTATAGGTGGGCTTCTTCGCGCCGGTCTTGGCCACCAGGCCCTTGTCCGGATCGAACGGGCCCACCGCGTGGTAACCGATCTGGTCGCCTTCGGCCGGCTCGTAACCCTTGCCCTTGGTGGTCATCACATGCAGCAGCTTCGGGCCCTTGGAGGCACGCAGCGTCTTCAGCGCGGACAGCAGCGCCGGCAGGTCATGGCCATCGATCGGGCCGGTGTAATGGAAGCCCATTTCCTCGAACATCGTGGACGGCACGAACATGCCCTTCCAGTGTTCTTCCCAGCGCTTCACGAAACGTGCGGGATTGTTCTTCTTGTCGCCGAGGATCTTCTTGCCGCCTTCGCGCAGCGCATTGAGCGTGCGGCTGCCGGTGGCGCGGCCGAGCATCTTGGTCAGCCCGCCCACTGCCTCGGAAATCGACATGTTGTTGTCGTTGAGGATCACCAGCAGGTTCGGTTCCGGTTCCATGCCGCCGGCGTGCATCAGCGCTTCGAAGGCCATGCCGGCGGTCATTGCACCGTCGCCGATCACGGCCACGACCTTGCGATCATCACCTTCGGTCTGGCGCGCGATGGCCATGCCCAGCGCTGCGGAGATCGAGGTCGAGGAGTGGCCGACACCGAAGGTGTCGTACTCGCTTTCCTCGCGCTTGGGGAACGGCGCGACGCCATCCTTCTGCTTGACGGTATGGATCTCGTCGCGGCGACCGGTGAGGATCTTGTGCGGATAGGTCTGGTGGCCGACGTCCCAGACCAGCTGGTCGACCGGGGTCTGGTACAGGTAGTGCAGGGCCACGGTGAGCTCGATCACGCCCAGGCCGGCGGCGAAATGGCCACCGCTTTTGCCGACCGATTCGATCAGGTAGGCACGCAGTTCATCGGCGACCGCCGTCAGTTCGGATTCGTCGAACGTGCGCAGGTCATCCGGTGTCTGGATGCGCGCGAGGCGGGGATAGCGGGCAGAGTCGATCATCATGTTCGCACTTGTTCTGAACGCCCATTTTCGCCCTCAAACGGGGGTGGGGCAAGCAAACGCCGCCGCCCGTGACAGGACGGTGAGGGTTGCATTCCCGGATGTTCAGGTGCAGAGCTTGGAACGCTTGGGCAGCTGGGCCCTCAGGAACGCCATCTGGTCGGCCAGGATGTTGCGGTTGGACAGGATCAGGTGCTCGATCCAGCTCGGCCGGTACGGCACCGCCAGCAGCGGCATGCCGGCCTGTTGCGGGGTGCGGTCGCTCTTGCGCGAATTGCAGTGGAAGCAGGCGGTGACTACGTTTTCCCAGGTATCCAGGCCGCCTTTGGACAAGGGCATGACGTGGTCGCGGGTCAGGGTCGGGCGTCCGAACTGCTGTCCACAGTAAAGACAGAGATGGGCATCGCGGGCGAACAGGGCCGGGTTGGTCAGGTTCGGTGTCGGGTCCAGTGCACGCGAGCGGGCATGGCCGCGCGCGGCGATGATCGGGTGCAGGTCCATTCCGCTCTGCATGCCACTGCGACGATTGGTCCCACCGTGGATGTGCAGGCAGGGATCGCCGAGGGTCCAGGCGACGGCATCGCGGGCGTAGAGGCAGGCGGCGTCCTGCCAGGTGATCCAGTCCAGGACCCGGCCATGACCATCCAGTGAGAGCAACCGGACCGTGCCGGGGCGATGCAGCGTCGTGGCGTTGGGCGATGCTTCGGCGCCCGGAGCAGAAAACGGAGCTCCGGCTTCGATCAGACCCAAGCGTGTAGTGTCTGTCTCCATCGGGAAAACAGCTTATACCTGAATCATTGCGATTTGGGTATCGCCCGGAGGGCGAAACCCAAATCGCAAGATTCAGGTCCGCGCATTCTTCCTATCCCCCGCGCCGTCGGCGCGCCCCCTTTAACAAAAGGGGGCTTTTCTCCAGAGGCATTACGGATGGTTTCCATCCACGCTTGGCGTGGATCTACCGGGAAATTGTCGAAGGCGGGGTGGGGCCGGTTGCGGGGGCGTGAGCGCCATGGATGGCGCGATCGAGGCTACAGGGACGTACTTGCGCCGTCCCCCGCAAYYGGACCCACCCCGCCATCCCGCAGGAAACCAGCTGTTGCTGTTGCTCCAGCTGTTGCGGTTGCCGGCCAGCGGCCGGCACTACCGTGGGTGCCGGGTGCCGGGTGCGGCCCGGCTCAGGCGCCGAAGCGTTCGTCGTCCATTGCCATCAGCGGTGCGGCGCCCGCCTGGATGGCGGCGGCGTGGCTGAGGGTGCGCGGCAGCACGCGGGCGAAGTAGAAGCGCGCGGTCTCGCGCTTGCCTTGGGCAAACGCCGCACCGTGTGCGCTGGCATCGGCGGCGGCAACGCTGCGKGCCCACCAGTAGGCCAGCACCACATARCCCGAATAGAACAGGTAGTCGTAGCTCGCTGCGCCCAGTTCGTCCGGATTGGCGGCCGAACGCTGCAGCACGTCCATCGTCAGCTTGCCCCATTCGGCGGCCTTGGCGCGCAGCGGGCCGATGAACTCGGCCAGGCTCTCGTTGCCTTCATTCGCCTTGGCGAACGCTTCGATCTCGGCCAGCATCAGTTTCAGGCCAGCGCCCTGGCTGGACGCGGTCTTGCGGCCGATCAGGTCCAGCGCCTGGATGCCGGTGGTGCCTTCATACAGCGTGGTGATGCGGGCATCGCGGGCCAGCTGTTCCATGCCGTGCTCGCGGATGTAGCCGTGGCCGCCGAAGCACTGCAGGGCGTTGTAGGTGTTCTCGATGCCCCATTCGGTCTGGCAGGCCTTCGAGATCGGGGTCAGGAAGCTCACCAGGGTGTCAGCGCGCTCGCGCTCACCGGCATCGTCTGCATGGTGGGCGACGTCGATCAGGGTGGCCGCATGCAGGGCCAGCAGGCGGCTGCCTTCCACCAGCGACTTGATGGTCAGCAGCATGCGGCGCACGTCCGGATGCACCAGGATCGGGTCGGCCGGCTTGTCCGGGAACTTGGCGCCGCTGAGCGAACGCGACTGCAGGCGCTCGCGGCTGTACTTCAGCGCGTTCTGGTAGGCGCGCTCGGACAGGCCGATGCCCTGCAGGCCGACACCCAGGCGAGCAGTGTTCATCATGGTGAACATCGCCTGCAGGCCCTTGTGCGGCTGGCCGACCAGGTAGCCCTGGGCGCCATCGAAATTCATCACGCAGGTGACCGAGCCCTTGATGCCCATCATGTGCTCGATCGAGCCACAGCGCAGCGCGTTGCGCTCACCGACGTTGCCGTCGCGGTCGACCTTGAACTTCGGGGTGACGAACAGCGAGATGCCCTTGGCGCCCGGGGGAGCATCSGGCAGYTTGGCCAGCACCAGGTGMAYGATGTTKCCGGTCAGGTCRTGYTCRYCGSCGGTGATGAAGATCTTGGTGCCGGTGATCGAATAGCTGCCATCGGCGTTCGGCTCGGCCTTGGTCTTGAGCAGGCCCAGGTCGGTGCCGCAATGCGGCTCGGTCAGGCACATGGTGCCGGTCCAGCGGCCTTCGATCAGCGGCTTCAGGAAGGCCTCGTGCTGCCAGGCTTCGCCGTGCTGCTTCAGCGCTTCGATGGCGCCGTGCGACAGCAGCGGGAAGTTGCCCCAGGCCAGGTTGGCGGCGTTGATCATTTCATTGAGCGGCACGCCCAGCGTGTGCGGCAGGCCCTGGCCGCCCAGTTCCGGCGCCGCAGTCAGGCCGGTCCAGCCGCCGTCGACGAACTGGTCGTAGGCCTGCTTGAAGCCGGGTGGGGTGGTCACTTCGCCGCTGGCCTGGTCGAGCACGCAGCCGATCTCGTCGCCCACGCTGTTGAGCGGGGCCAGCACGCTGGCGCTGAAGCGGCCGGCTTCTTCCAGCACGGCATCGACGACATCGGCGGTGGCGTCGGTGAAGCCAAGACGGGCGAACAGCGGCTCGACCTTCAGCACATCGTGCAGGCCGAAACGAAGGTCGGAAAGCGGGGCGGTGTAGCTGCTCATCGGTGCGTCTCGATTTGATCAGTAACAGGAGGAGCGGCGCGATGCGTCGCGGCGGAAAGCGGAGATCAGCGCAGCACGCCGGGCAGGCCCGGGGCCTGGTTGAGCGTGCTGCGGCTGTTGATATCGAAGGTGCGCTGCTTCTTTTCCTGCGGCGTGGCCGACACCGTGCCCTTCAGGCTGTAGGCGAGGGTGCGGTTGCTGGCCAGTGCGTCGGCGATCACCAGGCGTGCGGCCGGGCTGGGCTTGAAGTTCACGTTGATGACATCGGCGGAGACGCCGCCGATGGRGATGCCCGGCTTGGCCGACAGCGGGCCGGCCTCGGTGTCGCCGATGGTCAGGGCCAGTGCGACGTCGTCGAAACTCATCGGCATCGAACTGTAGTTCTGCAGGCGCAGAGCGACAGTCCAGTCGCCATTGGCCTGCACGGTCAGCTGCTGCAGGCTCGCGGCCGGTTCCGAAACGCGCTTGACGATGCCATCGCCGCAAGCGACCAGGGCCAGGGTGCACAGGACGATCAAGACGGTACGGAAGCGGTGGAACATGGGCGCAGGTCCTCTGAAGGCGGTGCGTGGGATAAGCATACTACGGCGTATGGTGGAAAGGGTCGCCCGTGGCGACCGGCCACAGAGGGTAGCGCGTGAAGATGCACGCGAGGCGTGCGCGATGCTGGATTGCGGACGTTGCGTGCGCCGGTCGGGCGGCGCCTCAGTCGGCGGGCGCGTCGCGCACGGGCGCGTCGTGCACGGGCGCCATCAGACGCAGCGGCGCCAGGTCGTAGCCCATCGCTTGCGCCTTCGCCTTGAGCTGGTCGAACAGGGCGCGGTCCATCTCCGGCAGGCGCGCGAGGATCCACAGATACCTGCGGCCGGGCTCACCGACCATTGCCCACTGGTAGTCCGGGTCCAGCGCGATCACCCAGTAGTCGGCCCAGACCAGAGGCACCCAGCTCAGCCAGTCGGGAACGAAGCGTACCTGCAGCTGGCCGGGCTGCCCCGCAACGGGC
>NZ_JBFTNR010000172.1:0-6226 GCF_056665995.1 Stenotrophomonas sp. 05L44_2 | reverse complement strand
CTTCATCGTCACCTTCGTGGTGCTCGCCATCGCCCGCCTGATGCTGATGCGCCTGTCCCGCAAGGAGGGCAACTGATGTCCAGCACCGCTGACTCCCTGTACCTGCGCCGCCGCATCGGCAATGTCATCGCCATCGCGATGTCCTGCGCCACCGCGCTGTTCGGCCTGTTCTTCCTCGGCTGGATCCTGTTCACCCTGGCCTCCAAGGGCCTGGCCGGCATCAACCTGGATCTGTTCACCAAGATGACACCGCCGCCGATGCAGGAAGGCGGCCTGGCCAACGCCTTCTTCGGCAGTGCGGTGATGTGTGCGCTGGCGATCGGCATCGGCACCCCGCTGGGTGTGCTGGCCGGCACCTGGCTGGCCGAGTACGGCAACGCCCGCAAGGCCGGCACCGTGGTCCGCTTCGTCAACGACATCCTGCTGTCGGCCCCGTCCATCGTGCTGGGCCTGTTCGTCTACACCCTGTACGTGATGCAGACCGGCGGCAGCTTCTCCGCCTTCGCCGGTGCACTGTCGCTGGCCTTCATCGTGCTGCCGGTGGTGGTGCGTACCACCGACGAGATGCTGCGCCTGGTGCCTTCGCAGATGCGCGAAGCCGCGCTTTCGCTGGGCATTCCGCAGTGGAAGGTGATCGTGCAGGTGCTGTACCGCAGTGCCTCGGCCGGCATCAWCACCGGCATCCTGCTGGCGCTGGCCCGCATTTCCGGCGAGACCGCACCGCTGCTGTTCACCGCCTTCGGGAACCAGTACTGGAACAGCAACGTGTTCCAGCCGATGGCCTCGGTGCCGGTGGTGATGAACCAGTTCGCCGGCAGCCCGTACGAATCCTGGCAGGTGCTGGCCTGGGCCGGCGCGCTGGTGCTGACCGTGTTCGTGCTGCTGGTCAGCCTCTCTGCGCGCGGCATCCTGCTGCGCAACCGTATCTCCCATGACTGACCTTTCCGTGGATACCGCCATGAACGACCTTTCCAACGCCGTGCCGATGCAGCGCATCGTCGTGCCGGCCTCGCACGAGAACCTGCACGCTCCGGCCCCGGTCAAGCTCGCCGCGCGTGGACTGGACTTCTACTACGACAAGTTCCACGCCCTGAAGGGCATCAACCTGGAGATCCCGGAAAAGCGCGTGACCGCGCTGATCGGTCCCTCCGGTTGCGGCAAGTCGACTCTGCTGCGCATCTTCAACCGCATCTACGCGCTGTATCCGAAGCTGGAAGCGCGCGGTGAGGTGATCCTCGACGGCGAGAACATCCTGTCGCCGAAGTACCCGATGAACCGCCTGCGCAGCAAGGTCGGCATGGTGTTCCAGAAGCCGGTGCCGTTCCCGATGACCATCTTCGAGAACGTGGCCTACGGCATCCGCCACCACGAGAAGCTGTCCAAGGCGGACATGGCCGACCGTGTCGAGCACGCGCTGCGCCAGGGCGCGCTGTGGGACGAAGTGAAGGACAAGCTCAACCAGAGCGCGCTAGGCCTGTCCGGTGGCCAGCAGCAACGTCTGTGCATCGCCCGTGCCGTGGCCCTGCGCCCGTCGGTGCTGCTGCTGGACGAGCCGACCTCGGCGCTGGACCCGATTTCCACCAGCCGCATCGAGCAGCTGGTGGAAGAGCTCAAGCACGAGTACACCATCGTGATCGTCACCCACAACATGCAGCAGGCCGCGCGCGTGTCCGATTACACCGCCTTCATGTACCTGGGCGACCTGATCGAACACGACCGCACCGAAGTGATCTTCTCGCAGCCGTCCAAGCAGCAGACCGAGGATTACATCACCGGCCGGTTCGGCTGATCGGCGCTGACGCTTCGTCACCTGTCCCAGCCAGGCGCGCCTGGCTCTACCTGGATTGCAGAACATGAACCTTCCCAACGACCACATCGTCAAAAGCTACGACGAAGAGCAGCAGCGCCTGGTGGCCGAAATCGTGCGCATGGGCGAGATGGCCGTCGCCCAGCTGGAGGCGTCGATGGACGTCATCGAGAAGCGCGATGAGAACGCCGCCCATCGCATCATCGCCAACGACGAAGCGATCGATGCGCTGGAACAGCAGATCAGCCACGACGTGATGCGCCTGGCGCTGCGTGGCCCGATGGCCCGCGACCTGCGCGAGATCCTCGCCGGCCTGCGCATTCCGGCCGATATCGAACGCATCGGCGACTACGCGGCCAACGTCGCCAAGCGCTCGATCGCGCTGGGCAAGGTGCCGCCGCTGCCGCAGATCCAGGGCCTGCGCGCCCTCGGCCGCCTGGCCGCACAGCAGGTCCGTCGCGCCATTGCCGCCTACCGCGACAACGATGCCGATGCCGCGCTGGAACTGCGCGAGGACGACGCCCGCCTGGACGCGCAGTACACCGCGCTGTTCCGCGAGCTGCTGACCTACATGATGGAAGACCCGCGCAACATCACCCCGTGCACSCACCTGCTGTTCATGGCCAAGAACCTGGAGCGYGTGGGCGACCATGCCACCAACATCGCCGAGAACGTGTGGTTCCTGGTGCACGGCGARCAGSYGCTGCCGCCGCGCCAGAAGCGCGACGAGACCTCCAGCGCGGGCGATATCTGATACTGCACTGCAACACCGGATTCGACTCCAGGGTGGCCGCTGTCCTCGTGACAGCGGCCTTTTTGTTGGCGCTGCAATACTTCTCACGAAAATTTGAATTCCCGGCGAGGATTCGTTGAGTAGGATCGCTGCACCATCGCTTCACCACGGGCACCCGCCCACCACCCAGGAGCACGACCGATGAGCACCTCCAACAAGACGCTGTCCCTGCTGACCGCCACCGCCCTGGCCGCAGGCCTCGGCATGACCGCCTCCGCCTCGGCCCTGAGCATGACCGACCTCGCCCAGGGCTACCTGGTGGCCGGCCAGGCGGCCAAGGCCACCGATGCGAAGGCGACCGATGCAAAATCCGCCGATGCGGCCAAGCATGCCGAAGGCAAGTGTGGCGCCGACGGCAAGAGTGCTGAAGGCAAGTGCGGCGGCGACAAGAGCAAGGCAGCGGCCGGTGCGGACACCAAGGCCAAGACCGGCGGTGACAAGAAGTCGGCCGAAGGCAAGTGCGGCGAAGGCAAGTGCGGTGGCAAGCACTGACGTCCGCGCCGGCGTCGTCCACCCGAGGTCGCCGCTTCCTGCGGCGGCCGTGGGCCTGGGCCTGCGCCGTGCCCTGCTGCAGGACCTGCGCGATGCACCGGCCGGCGATTTCGATTTCCTCGAATGCGCGCCGGAGAACTGGATCGGTGTCGGTGGTCCCGCAGGTGACGCGTTGGCCGAACTGGCGGCGCGCCATACGTTGAGCTGCCACGGCCTGTCGTTGTCGCTGGGCGGCAGTGCCCCTCTGGATACCCAGCTGCTGGCGCAGGTGGGTGCGTTTCTGCACCAGCATCAAGTGCCGCTGTACAGCGAACACCTGAGCTACTGCAGCGACGAGGGCCACCTGTACGACCTGCTGCCGATTCCATTCACCGATGAAGCGATACGCCACACCGCTGCCCGCATCGCCCGGGTGCAGGACATTCTCGGCCGCCGCATCGCCGTGGAAAACGTGTCGTACTACCTGGCGCCGGACCCGACGATGGACGAACTGGCCTTCACCACTGCCGTGCTGGCCGAGGCCGACTGCGATCTGCTGCTGGACGTCAACAACGTYTACGTCAATGCCTGCAACCATGGCTACGACGCCGATGCCTTCATCGCCGGCCTGCCCGCACAACGCATCGTCTGCCTGCACGTGGCCGGGCACCTGGACGAGGCGCCGGACCTGAAGATCGACACCCATGGCAGCCCGGTGATCGACCCGGTGTGGGACCTGCTGGCACGCACCTACGCCCGTATCGGCCCACGCCCCACCCTGCTCGAACGCGACTTCAATTTCCCGCCCTACGCCGAGCTGCGGGGCGAACTGCAGACCATCCACCGCCTGCAGGCCGCGCATGCCGGAGCCGCCCATGGCTGATGCCCCCGAACGCCTGCGTGCGCAGCAGCACGCGTTCACCGCGCACCTGCGCGACCCGGCACAGGTACCGGCGCCGCCCGGCATGGACCCGCGTCGGGTGGCCGTGTACGAACGCCTGCTGTTCAACAATCTGTTGGGGTTGTTGAGCAATGGCTTCCCGGTCTGCGTGCGCCTTCTGGGCGAACCGGACTGGAGTGCACTGGTGCGCCACTATTTCGCCAGCCACCATTGCCACACCCCGTTGTTCACCGAACTGGCTGCCGAGTTCGTGCAGTGGCTGCAGGTGCAACCGGAGCTGCCGCATCCGGCGCTTGCCGAACTGGCCCACTACGAGTGGGTGGAGACCGCGCTGTACCAGCTGCAGGCCGATCCGCTGCCGGAACCGGGCAACATCGATCCGCTGCAGGTGCCGCTGCGCCGCTCACCGCTGGCCTGGCCGCTGCTGTACCGCTGGCCGGTGCATCAGCTGGGTAGCGAAGATGCACCGTCGCAACCACCGGCAGAGCCCACCGGCCTGCTGGTGCGGCGCGACGCTGATGGCGCGGTGCGATTTGCCACCCTGACCAGCCTCGCAGTGCATCTGCTGACCCTGATCGGCGAGTCCCCCGGGGCCACCGGCCAACAACAGCTGCAGCAACTGGCCGCCCTGCACCACCTCGATCCTGGGACATTGGCCGCCCCTGGCGCGCACCTGCTGCAGCAGTTCCTGCGTGCTGGCGTGATCGGTCCGCTCCCCGCTTCACCCTGACGCCCCTTCCAGGAGATGCACCGATGAAGACCCCGACCCTGGCCGCCGCACGCGGCCAGCTGGACCGTTTCGCCCCGTGGTTGGCCCCGCTTGGCCTGCGCCTGCTGCTTGCCTGGGAATTCTTCGAATCCGGGCGCGAGAAGCTGCACGGGCAGAACTGGTTCGCCGATCTGCAGGATGCTTTCCCGTTTCCGTTCGACCAGCTGCCCGCTGCGCTGAACTGGCAATTGGCCACCTGGTTCGAACTGGTGGGCGCAGCGTGCCTGCTGTTGGGCTTCGGCACCCGCGTTGCGGCCGCCAGCCTGCTGGTGCTGACGGCTGTGGCCACGTATGCGGTGCACTGGCCGGCCGAATGGAGCTCGCTGGGCGATCTGGCGATGGGCTATGCGATCAGCGATCAGGGCTTTGGCAACTTCAAACTGCCGGTGCTGTTCATGGCGATGCTGTTGCCGCTGCTGTTCACCGGTGCTGGGCGCCTGAGCGTGGATGAAGTGCTGGCGCGCTGGTATCCGTCGGGCCCCACGGCGCGGCCTGTGCTCCGGTAGATGCCGACCTTGGTCGGCGCGCAGGGTGCCAACCAAGGTTGGCACCTACCGGGATCCCGGGCGACGTGGTCGGCGCACGCCGCGCCGTCCGGTAAATGCCGTCCTTGGTCGGCGCACGCCGCGCGGTCCGGTAGATGCCGACCTTGGTCGGCGCGCAGGGTACCAACCAAGGCTGGCACCTACCGGGATCCCGGGCGCTCAGGGTCGCTCTGCTAGAATCCGTACATGACCGACCCCACTTCCGCACCTGCCGCCCTCCCTGTTTCCGACGTACCCCAGGCGCAGCGCGCGATGTCACAACGCTTCCGCGGCTTCCTGCCGGTGGTGGTGGATGTTGAAACCGGCGGCTTCGACAGCCAGCGCAACGCGCTGCTGGAAATCGCCGCCGTGCCGATCGAGATGGACGAGAACGGCCTGCTCTACCCCGGCCAGACCGCCAGCGCCCATGTGGTGCCGGCCGAGGGACTGGAGATCGACCCGAAGTCGCTGGAAGTGACCGGCATCATCCTCGACCATCCGTTCCGGCTGGCCAAGGAAGAGAAGGCGGCGTTGGACCACGTCTTCACTCCGGTGCGTGCAGCGATGAAGAAGTACGGCTGCCAGCGCGCGATCCTGGTCGGCCACAACGCGCATTTCGATCTCGGCTTCGTCAACGCCGCGGTGGCCCGTACCGGGCACAAGCGCAACCCTTTCCACCCCTTCAGCGTGTTCGACACGGTCACCCTGGCGGGCATTGCCTATGGCCAGACGGTGCTGGCACGCGCGGCCACGGCGGCCGGGCTGGGCTGGGATGCCAACGAGGCGCACAGCGCGGTGTATGACACCGAGCAGACGGCGCGGTTGTTCTGCACGATCGCCAACGCCTGGCCGCGGTGAAGCAGCCAACGGCGGAGCCCCTCGTGGCGGGCTGACAGCGATTCCTGGGCGGGCCGGGCGGGTGGACTGCGCAGGGGACGCTGCAAGTACATCCCTGTAAGCT
>NZ_JBFTNR010000171.1:0-6264 GCF_056665995.1 Stenotrophomonas sp. 05L44_2 | reverse complement strand
GCGGCGACCCACGGYTTCAARCGCGCCATCGTGCCCAAGGSCAATGCCCCCAAGGGCGGCTCGGTGAAGGGCATGGAAGTGATCGCGGTCGAACGCCTGTCCGAGGCCATCGACGCGGCGTGACCGGGGTCGGGTCCGTGCTCGGACCTGCAGATGCGGCCGACGGCACAGCAGCGGTCAGCCAGCCTGTGCTAGTTTTCCCGGCTCGACGAAGGCGCCCCCTGGCGCCTTTCCGTGGCAAGGAGTAATCGTTTACATGCAGGACCCGATGTTCAGCACCCCCGCCGCCGAAATCCGCCGCGCCGGGGTCGATCTCAATGGACTGATGACGGTGCTGGGCAAGCACCTGTATTCCACGCCGATGGTGGCGCTGCGCGAGCTTGTGCAGAACGCGCACGATTCGATCATCCGTCGCCGTATCGAGCAGCCCGGCATCCAGAGTGTGTCGCGCATCGACGTGCAGGTCGATGTCGCCGCCGGTGTGCTGCGCATCACCGATACCGGTGCCGGCCTGACCCGGCAGGAAATCCACGATTACCTGGCCACGGTCGGTGTCGGTTACACCCGGGGCCTGCGCCAGGACGGCGAGGACGATGAAGGCCTGATCGGCATGTTCGGCCTGGGTTTCCTGTCGGCCTTCGTACTGGCGCGCCGTGTCAGCGTGCGTACCACCTCCTACCAGGCGCCGCAGCTGGGCCACCTGTACGTGTCCAGCAACGCCGAGCAGTACACCGTCAGCGAAGTGCCGGCGCGCGCGATCGGCACCGAGGTCGAGCTGGAGCTGCATCCGGACTTCCTGCCGCTGGCCAACGAAGCGCGCCTGCACGAGGTGCTGGGCCGCTACTGCGCGCTGCTGTCCGAGCCGATCTTCATCGGTGCGGCGGCCGCCGCGATCAATCCCGAACCGCCGCCGTGGCGCGGGCAGGGTGACGTCGCCCTGCATCCGGTGCAGGCACGCCGCCAGGCGCAGCAGTTCGCGGCCCGGTTCGAACACGATTTCGAGCCCATCGTGACGATGCCGCTGCAGTCCGATGGCAGCAGCGACGCCGTCGGCATGCTCTGGGTGCAGGACGGTGCCACCTACGGCACCAGCGACAACCGCAACCTGTCGGTGTTCGTGCGCGGCATGCTGCTGGACGACGATGCGCGCGACCTGCTGCCGCCTTGGGCCGGTTTCATCGGCGGGGTGATCGAATCGTCGAAGCTGACCCCGACCGCCAGCCGCGAGGACCTGCAGCGCGATGACCACTATCGCGCCGTGCAGCACGCCCTGCTGGAAGCGCTGATCGATGGCCTGGCCGACGTCGCCCGGCAGCAGCCCGAAGCCTGGCGCCGCGTACTCAGCCGCCACAATGAAGCCCTGCTGGGCGCGGCGCTGTGCGATGAGCGCCTGTTCGACCTGCTGCTGGAACACGTGCGCGTGCCGACTTCGCAGGGTGACCTGCCGGCCAGCGCGTTGCCGGCGCGCGGCGCAGTGCATGTGATCCTCGACAACGGTGGTGGCTTCGAGGAAATGCTGTTCCGCGCGATGGGCGTGCCGGTCGCGCATGGTCATCGCTACGCGGTGGTGCCGTTCCTGCGGCGCTGGGCCCAGGCCAAGGGCCTGCGCCTGGTCGAACTCGGTACCGAGCAGGGCAACCGCGCACTGTTCCGCACCGACGACAGCCTTGACGATACGCAGTTGGCCTGGCTGCGCGAACACCTGGGCGATGGCGAACAGCTGCTGCCGGCGCGGTTCAGCCCCGAGGCGCTGCCGGTGGTGGTGGTGCCCGACCGCGAAGCCGAACTGAAACAGCGCCTGGAAGACGACGAGAACGACAAGCGCGTATCGATGGCGGCATTGCGGCTGGCGCGCCAGTTCACCGCGCGCATCGAGGCGCGTGCGCCGTCGCGGCTGTACCTCAACCTGGACAATCCAGCGGTGCAGGCGTTGCTGCAGGCCCAGCGCGAGGGCCACCCGCAGGCCGGGGCGGCCGCGCGCCTGCTGCGATCGCTGAAGATCATCGTGTCCGCACAGGGCCGGCCGCTGCAGCAGAGCGCGGCGACGCCGGGCCCCGATCTCAATGGTGCATTTACCGACATTGCCGGTGCCCTGCAGCAGATGCTGCGCTGAGCACCGCTACTCCCTCTCATCCAGCCTTCGCTAGACAGGAGCATTACCCCCATGGATATCTGGAACTGGGTCGAAAAACTGCAGGAAGACCTGCGCCAGGCAGGCCAGGCGCAGAACGCCCACCTGCTGACCCGCCTTGCCGATGAAGTCAGTGAACTGCAGGTCGACCGCGTCGATGCACTGCTGCCCGAAGCGCGCGCGCTGGGCAAGGCGTTGGACAACCCCTGGGTCGACGTCTATGTCGGCCATTGGGCGCTGCGCAACCGCGTCGGCAACCGCGTGGAAGGCGAAAGCGCGCTGGGCGAGTCGGTGGCGCTGTTCGAGCGCGCACACCGTGCCGATACCCTGGACTGCCCGCAGTCGATCTGCGTCACCCAGGATCTTGCCGCCTGCTACGGCAACATCGATGGTCCGGGCTGGGTGCCCGAACGCATCGAGGTCTGCGACGAGACGCTGGGCCGCATCGACCCGAGCTGGGCCTGCTTCCAGTGCCTGAGCTGCGAGAAGGCCGACGCGCTGCTGGACGACGGCCGCGGCCAGGACGCGCTGGATTACCTGCAGGTGCAGGCGGCGGCGATCCAGGCGCGCGGCAAGGAAGTGTTCGACAGCTTCCCTGAAATGCAGATCAAGATCCTGCTGGCCAGCGGCCGTGCGCAGGAAGCGCTGGCGCTGATCGAGAAGCGCGAAGCCGAAGTGGCCGCTGCGGGCGAATACGAGCCTGCCAACTGCACGGTGCCGCGCCGGCTGTCCAAGGCCTGGGCACTGGCCCAGCTGGGGCGCGATGAAGAGGCGCTGCAGCAGCTGGTGCCATGGAGCGAGCTGACGCCGAATCACTGGCGGTTGTGGGCCAATACGGCTTCGACACTGTGCAGCCGTGATGCCGCCCGCAACACCTGGGATCTGGGAACGCGCTTCAACACGATCATCGAGCACTTCGCCGCTGTCGGCGCGCATCGCCTGGTGATCGAGATCGCCGCGTTGAGCCTGGAGCTGGCCCTGCAGCGCGGTGCACGCTGGGTGGCGCAGCGCCAGCTGGGTCTGGCCCGCACCCATCTGGCGCAGCTGCGTCAGGACCGTGGCGCTGCCGCGCTGGTGGCCGGTCTGGCGGCACGCATCGAAGCGCTGCCGCAGATGGCGCCGCTGCCGGTGCCTGCCGCTGAACTGCTGGCGTGGCTGGAAGCGCAGGGCGAACAGAACCAGTCGCGCGATCCCGAGCGCGAAGCGCAGTGGCTGCTGCAGGCGCACGCCGAGCGGCCGGACGACGGCGCGCTGGCCGAGGTCGCCGCCTCGGCGCTGCACGCATGTGGCGCGAAGACGGAAGCGCAGGCGCTGCTGTGGGACTTCGTGCGCGGCCACGCGCAGGAAGACGGCGCGGCGGCCTACACGCTGATGCGTTGGCTGGCCGAGCAGGGCGATGATGATGGCCTGCGCAGGCTGGCCGCGACCTACCGCGACAGCGTGCCGGTGTTCGCGCACTGGTGCGAGGTGCAGCGTGCACGGCGCGCGTCCGACTGGCCTGCACTGGAACAGGCCGCGCAGGCATTGCTGGCGTTGTCGCCAGGCTCGAACGGCGCACGCGGGACGCTTGCCCGCATGTACATGGAGACCGGCCGCTTCAGCGAAGCACAGGCCTGCTATGCGCAGCTGGTGGAACTGCTGGAAGAGCCCAGTGCCGCGCATTGGGACCATATGAGTGCGGCCAGTGCGGCGCGCGACTGGGATGCGGTGCGCCGCTCGGCGGCAGCGATCGGCATGGAACTGTCCAGCCAGCAGGGCGTGGTCGAAGAGCCCTGGGGCTGGGTGATCATCCGCAGCGAAGAAGGCGGCGAGCCGATGGAGTACTACGCCCGCCGCAGCGGCCCGGTGACCGCGCGCATCGTCGAGAACGCACCGGCCAACCGCGCGCAGCAGGTGGGGGACTGGGTGGTGTTCGACGCCGGCCTGATACACCCCGCACCAGAGGACGAAGCGGAGCGCGAGCACTTCATACCGACCTATGCACAGGTGCATGTGCTGGAGCGGGGTGGTTTCGCGCGCAGCTGGCTGGTCGACGGCGCGCACCCGGGCGAGGAGGCATGGAACGCTTTCGTGGAGGCAGCCGAGGGACAGGGCTGGAAGGTGTGGTCGCACAGCCGTGCGGACTACACCGTGACCGATCCGGATGCGGAAGACGGGACGTTGCCGGGCCTGTTGTTCACCGTCGCCCAGCCGCAGGACCATGCGCCGCTGGCGCTGCACCGCTTCCTGCAGCAGGCCACGGCGGACTGGACACATCCACACTGCTGGCTGCGCCTGGCCGAGGCCTGCGACCAGGACCGCCAGCCGCATCTGGACGCGATCGAACGGTACGGGTTGTAATCCCTGCCGCGCTGCGCGTTCGCCGGGCATGGCCCGGCGCTACCGGGCAACACGCATGGGTAGCGCCGGGCCATGCCCGGCGTCCTTCCACCGTCAAGGAACTGGATATGAGAAAGACAGGGACGTGGGTGATCATCGGCCTGCTGCTGGCCCCCACCGTGCAGGCCGCGCCGGCCTGCCAGCAACCGGCTGACGTGGCGCGGGCCTTCTTCGAAGCGACCACCGGCAAGGGCGACCTGCTGGAGCCGCCGCAGGCACTGGTCAGTGCGGCGTTTGCCAAGGCGCTGCATGGCGAGCGTGCCTGCCAGGTGCGCGAAGAGGGCATCTGCACGCTCGATTCCGATCCGTGGCTGGACGCGCAGGACGGGGAGATCGACAGCCCGGTGCGCTACAGCTGGAAGCAGGCCTCGGCCACGGCCGGCCAGGTCGAAATGCGCTATCCGGTCTGGGGCAAGGCCTACGTGACCCGCGTGCCGATGGTGCGCAAAGGGGAGGGCTGCTGGCAGGTCGACGACATCCTCACCAACAGTGGTCGCTCGGTGCGCAGGATCCTGGCCCAACCGCTGCCCTGAGCATCCGGGGCATCCACGCATGGCGTGGATCTACCGTGCTCCGATTGCCGGCCGCTGGCCGGCACGCCTCTAGCGCGAATGCCCGAACACCAGCTCGATCACGAACTGGCTGCCGAAGAACGCCAGCAGCAGCAACAGCATCGCCGTCAGCGTCCAATGCACTGCCTTGGTGCCGCGCCAGCCATAGCGGCGGCGGCCGATCAGCAGCACGCCGAACACGATCCACGACAGCACGCTCAGCACCGTCTTGTGCACCAGCTTCTGCGCCAGCAGGTCGTCGACGAACAGCACGCCGGTGACCAGGGTCAGGGTCAGCAGGGCGAAGCCGACGGTGATCACCCTGAACAGCAGCGATTCCAGATCGGCCATCGGCGGCAGCGCACGCAGCCACGGACGGAATTCACGGCGCCGCAGCGCACGCTCCTGCAGCCACAGCATGATCGCCAGCAGCGCGGCGATGCTCAGCGTGGCGTAGGCCAGCAGTGCCAGCCAGGCGTGGCTGGCCAAGCGCCAGCCCAGCACCTTGCTCGGTTCATGGCCGTAGCCGTGGTAGACCACCAGCAGCAGCGCGGCCAGCGGGAACACCACCACGCCCAGGGTGGACATGCGCCCGCGCGCGCCCACCAGCGAGGTCAGCCACGCCATTCCCAGGCCGACCAGCGACAACGCGGCGAAGAAGTGCATGTCGGGGCCGCCGGTCGTGCGCATCGCCACGAGCACGTGATAACCGCCATGCAGCAGCATCGCCGGCAGCGCAGGCCACAGCCAGGCGGGCGAGGTCACCCCGTCGTTGCGACCAAGGGCGCGCACCAGCAGGGCGSTGGCGGYCAGGTASAGCAGGRYSGCGATGAGAACGATTGTCATCGTKGMAGTTTCGCATACCCCCGSGGTGCTGGCGAYGGGCGTGGCGTCGCAGTCCGGGGAGCGCGGTGGACCCGTTATACTGTGGGCCTTATTGTCCCCCGCTTTCAGACAGGTTGCGCCGCATGTTCGAGTCCCTGACCCAGCGCCTTTCCGGCACCATCGAGCGCCTGCGCGGCCGTGGCCGCCTGACCGAAGAAAACATCCGCGAGGCGACCCGCGAGGTCCGCATCGCCCTGCTGGAAGCCGACGTCGCGCTGCCGGTGGTGCAGGCCCTGATCGAACGCATCAAGGTGCGTGCGGTCGGCCAGGAAGTGCTGAAGTCGCTGACCCCGGGCCAGGCCCTGATCAAGGTCGTGC
>NZ_JBFTNR010000170.1:0-10877 GCF_056665995.1 Stenotrophomonas sp. 05L44_2 | reverse complement strand
GGCGAAGGGAGGGGCCCGAACGTTGCGCAGCAACGTTTGGGGCGAAGCGCGCGCAGCGCACTTCGCGTCCCCCGCCAGATAAATAAAAAAGGCCGCCCGAAGGGCAGCCTTTTTTATTTATCTGGCGGAGAGAGGGGGATTCGAACCCCCGAAGCGCGGTTTAGACGCTTACACACTTTCCAGGCGTGCTCCTTCAACCACTCGGACACCTCTCCGGATCCCTGCCATCGGCAAACGCCTCAGCAGGGGCGCAGATTCTAGCGGGCGCAGCGGCAGGACACAAGCACTGGTTTGCAGGGCGAGAGGGCTGGACAGGCGTGGCACAATGGAACATCCGATGGAAGACGGTGGCCTGATGTCCTATCTCGTCCTTGCCCGCAAGTGGCGTCCGAAGCGTTTTGCCGAGCTGGTGGGCCAGGAACACGTGGTCCGTGCGCTCAGCAATGCGCTCGACAGCGGCCGGGTCCACCATGCGTTCCTGTTCACCGGTACCCGCGGCGTGGGCAAGACCACGATCGCGCGCATCTTCGCCAAGTCGCTGAACTGCGAGCAGGGCACCAGTGCCGATCCCTGCGGCCAGTGTGCGGCCTGCCTGGACATCGACGCCGGTCGCTACATCGACCTGCTGGAAATCGATGCCGCGTCCAATACCGGCGTGGACGATGTGCGCGAGGTGATCGAGAACGCCCAGTACATGCCCTCGCGTGGCAAGTACAAGGTGTACCTGATCGACGAGGTGCACATGCTGTCCAAGGCCGCGTTCAATGCGCTGCTGAAGACGCTGGAAGAACCGCCGGAACATGTGAAGTTCCTGCTGGCCACCACCGACCCGCAGAAGCTGCCGGTCACCGTGCTCAGCCGCTGCCTGCAGTTCAACCTCAAACGCCTGGATGAAGATCAGATCCAGGGGCAGATGACCCGCATTCTCGCCGCCGAGGAGATCGAGTCGGATCCGACCGCTATCGTGCAGCTGGCCAAGGCCGCCGACGGCAGCCTGCGTGATGGCCTGTCGCTGCTCGACCAGGCCATTGCCTATGCCGGCGGTGCGCTGCGTGAGGACGTGGTGCGCACCATGCTGGGCACGGTCGACCGCACCCAGGTGGCGGCCATGCTCGATGCCCTGGCCGAGGGCGATGGCCCGCGCCTGCTTCAGGTGGTCGCGGCACTGGCCGAGTTCTCGCCGGACTGGAGCGGGGTGCTCGATGCGCTGGCCGAGGGCCTGCACCGCATCCAGGTGCAGCAACTGGTGCCGGGCGCGTCCGCCGCTGCCGAGGGACTGGATGCCAGCGTGTTTGCTGAACGCCTGCGCCCGGAAGTGGTCCAGCTCTGGTATCAGATGGCCCTGAATGGTCGTCGCGATCTGCCATTGGCGCCCAGCCCGCGCGCCGGCTTTGAAATGGCCGTGCTGCGCATGCTGGCGTTCCGCCCTGCGGCTGCCGTGCCGTCGGTGCCGCGTACTCCGGAATCCTCCGGTGGCAGCGCACCGACCGGTACGGGCCAGACCGGGGGCGGCCTTGCTGGCAGCCACGAAGGAGCTGCACCGGCCGCTGCTGCGGCGCCAGAAGCCGCAGCGGTCACCCAGGCAATTGCGGCACCCGTGTTGGCGGAGGCGACCGCGCAGACGCCGAACCCGGCGCCACAGCGCGAACCCGAGCCGGAGCCCGAGCCGACCCCGGAACCAGATCCGACCCCGGATCCTGAACCGGCTCCGGTCGAGGAACCCGGATCCCCGCTGCCGATGAAGGCGCAGTTGGCTCCCGAGGCGGCCACGCCCAAGGCACCTGCCGAGGCAGATGACCTGCCGCCGTGGGCGACCGACGCGGCTGGCGCGCGCGATGAAGCGCTGGCGGCCGAGGTGGCAACGCCCGACGCGGCCATGGTCGCGCCGTGGCACGAGCCGCCGGCGCCGGCTTCACCGCCGGTTGCAGAGGCTGTTGCCGCGCCGGAGCGTTCGTTCCGTGCCGAGGGTATCGACATCGCCCCGGCACCGGTTGCGGCAAAGGAAAAAGCCTCGCCGGCAGGCAGTGTCAGTGACCTGGCCTGTGCCGAAGACTGGCTCGACCTGATCGCCAACAGTGGCCTCAGCGGTCCGTCGCGACAGCTTGCGGCCAATGCGGCCTTCATCAGTTGCCAGCATGGGGTCTTGAAACTGGGCCTTTCGCCCGGATTTGAATACCTGCGCTCCGAGCGCGCGCTGGCAGCGTTGGGCGAGGTGCTGGAAAAGTCCCTTGGCCACGCGCTGAAGATCGTGGTCGAAACCGTGGAAACCGAGCAGGTCCCGGCGGAGACCCTGCACCAGCGCGCCGACCGCCAGCGTGGCGAGCGGCAGCAGGCTGCCGAGGCCATTTTCATGGACGACCCGGAAGTCCAGCTGCTGATCCAGCAGCACGGCGCCCGGGTTGTTTCCGATTCCATCCGTTCTTTTGACGAGTAAGACGACATGCGCGGCAATATCGCCCAACTGATGCAGCAGGCCCAGAAGATGCAGGAAAACCTGCAGAAGGCCCAGGAAGAAATCGCCAAGATCGAAGTGACCGGCAGCGCCGGTGGCGGCATGGTCAGCGTTACCCTGACCGGCGCCAAGGAGTGCCGCAAGGTACGCATCGATCCGTCGCTGGCCAGTGATCCGGAAATGCTGGAAGACCTGATCGCCGCCGCCTTCAACGACGCATCGAACAAGATCGACGCCGAGTCGAAGTCGAAGATGGGTTCGGCCACTGCCGGCATGCAGCTGCCGCCGGGCATGAAGATGCCGTTCTGATGTCCGGTCTGGCACCCGCACTGCCGGGTGCCATGCACTGTGTAGCGTCGAGCGTGCTCGATTGCCCGCAATTTCCAGTCGAGCACGCTCGGCTCCACAGAACACGCCGCCGTGTCCGCACCCCTGCTTGAACAACTGATCGATGCACTGCGGGTGTTGCCTGGCGTAGGCCAGAAGACGGCGCAGCGCATGGCTTACCACCTGCTCGAACGCGAGCGCGAAGGTGGCAAACGCCTTGCCGAGACGCTGGCGCAGGCGGTTGAACGCATCGGTCACTGTGCGCAGTGCCGCGACTTCAGCGAAACCGAGCTGTGCCCGACCTGCGCCAATGGCAGCCGCGAGCGCAGCCAGCTGTGCGTGGTGGAATCGCCGGCTGACCGCCTGGCGATCGAGAACGCCACCGGCTATCGCGGCGTTTACTTCGTGCTGCAGGGGCGCCTGTCGCCGCTGGATGGCATCGGCCCGCGCGAGCTGGGTCTGGAGCAGCTGGAACAGCGCCTGGCCGAGGCGGAGGTGCAGGAACTGATCATTGCCACCAGCGCCACCGTCGAAGGCGAAGCTACCGCGCACTATCTCGCGCAGCTGGCGCGTGCCCGCCAGGTGCGGCCGAGTCGACTGGCCCAGGGCCTGCCCCTCGGTGGTGAGCTGGAGTACGTCGATCGCGGCACGCTGTCGCACGCGTTCGGCACCCGCAGCGAAGTGCGCGATTGAGTCGATGCCGGGCATGCCCCGGCGTTACCGGCCTACAATGCGGAAAACACCCCGCCGAGGCCGACCATGAGCAGCGAAACCCTCTTCAGCAAGATCATCCGTCGCGAGATCCCGGCCACCATCGTCTATGAAGACGACGACGTGCTGGCGTTCAAGGACATCGCACCGCAGGCGCCGGTGCACGTGCTGTTCATTCCGAAGAACGAGATCATTCCGACCCTGGATGACCTGCAGCCGTCGCAGGCGCACCTGATCGGCAAGCTGGCGCTGGCCGCCGCCGAGTACGCGCGTCGGGAAGGTTTCGCGCAGGACGGCTACCGCATCGTGATGAACTGCCGCGAAGATGCCGGGCAGACCGTGTTCCATATCCACATGCATCTGCTGGCTGGCGCGCCGCTGGGCCACTTCGGTACGCCAGGGCGTTGAGGCGGCCATCCACGCATGGCGTGGATCTACTGTTGTTGGTGCGCTGTCGATCCACGCCTGGCGTGGATGAAAAAAGGCCGCCCGATGGGCGGCCTTGTGCATCATGCGTACCGGGCCTGGACTACCACCAGCCCCAGCCGCGGTAACCGCCCCAGTACGGGCCATACGGGCCCGGGCCCCACGGTCCGTAGGGGTAGGGCACCACATCGACCTGGCGCTGCTCCGGCCACAGGTAGATCACGTCGGCAGACAGCTTCGGCAGCCGGTAGTCGTAATCGCCGATACGGGTGTTGGCGTAGCCATCGATCTTGCCGATGAAGGTCACGTCGCGGCCGGCTTCGAACACGGCCGGATCGTAGAAGCCGGCGCGGCAGGCGATGAAGCGGCCGTCGCTGGCATCGGAAGAGGTGGTGTTCGGGCGGCCACTGCCGTTGAGCGGGCGCGAGATGATCTGGAAACAGGTCTCGCCCTGGCCGGGCTTGGTTTCGATGATCCGGCCACCCCAGCGCACCGGCGTGCCGACCTGCTGGGTGGCAACCGAGTCGCGCGGGGAAACCAGGCTGAACTGTCCCTGCAGCGGCTTGGGGGCCGTGGCGCAGGCCGACAAGGCCAGGGCGGCCACGGCGGTGAGGAGGAACTTGGTATTCATGGGGAGGCTCCGGAAGTCGGGCGATGCCTGCGCAGGTCCAGGGCCGAGGTCGTCCAGCCCGAACGGTTGCAGCAACTGCTGCTGGCGGCGCGCGTCGAAGGACAGCACCAGTTCGTTCCAGCCCTTGCGCATCCAGTCGCCGACCTGGCCCAGCTGCAGCCAGCGGTGCTGCAGGCCGGTATCGGCCCCGGCCTGCAGGCGATCGTCGAGCGTGTCCAGGATGCGCTCGGGTGCTACTGCCGCTGTCGGATCGATGCGTACCCAGCCGCGTTGCGGCAGCCACACCTCAGCCCAGGCGTGGGCGTCCATCCGCCGCAGCACCCAGTAGTCGCCGATCCGGTTGCGCGTGCCGCCGGCGAACCCGGTGACCACCCGCGCGGGAATGCCGGCATTGCGCATCAGCACCACGAAGGCAGAGCTGAAATGCTGGCAGTAGCCGGCCTTGTAGTCGAACAGGAATGCATCGACCGGATCGCGCCCGGGGGCCGGTGTTGCCAGCGTGTACGAGAAGTCCGCGGTGATCCACGCCAGGGCGCGACGGACCACGGCGGCGTCATCGGTGCCCGCCTCCTGCCGCCACTGTCGGGCCAGGCTTGCCGTGCGTGGATTGAAGCCTTCCGGCAACTGCAGCGCAGCGCGACGCTGGTACGACGACAGCGTGGCATCGAAGCGCTGCGGCGGAGCCGAGTGCAGGCGCCACCGGCTCAGTGCGGACAATGCGCGGTCGCTGCTCAGGCTCAGGGCTGCATCCAGCCGGCTGCCCTCTGGTGCGGCAGTAGGGAGATCCAGCGCGACCAGCTGGCGACGGTCGGTGGGTTCGTAATCGATCTGATAGTCCCAGCCCTCCGTGCCGTGTTCCACGATGGCTGGCGGCAGACCTTCGGTACGGCGGTCGCGTCGCCAGACATGCCCATCGAACTGGGTCAGTACCGGCCCGCGCCAGTAGCGCTGTGCCGGCGCTGGAACCGCGCCGAAGAACTGCGCCCGCAGGGCCGGGGTGTCGTCGGCCATCAGGTCCAGCCACTTGTCCGGCTCCATCGTGTCCGACAGCCCCGGTGTGCCGACGGCGCGTTCGGGAATGCCCCACAGCGGCGTGGCCAACCGCGGGAACAGCCAGAAGCAGGCCAGCGCCAGCGGCAGGCCGATCAGCAGCAGGCGACCGACACCGCGCAACTGCGTGGTCAGCGGCGGCGGCGCACTGCGGCCTTCACCCTGCGCCAGGCGCTGCAGCGCAATCAGGGCGCTGACGCCGGCCAGCACCGCGAGCACGGTGGTCAGCGGCCCTTGGTCGAGCAGGAAGGCAGCAAACGGTGAAAACAGGGCAAAGCCGAGCAGGCTGCGTGCATCGCGCAGGGTACGCAGCTCGCTGGACTTGATGGCCAGCATCGCCGCCAGCAGCGCGCAACCGGTATCCCGGCCGGGGCGCACCGCCCCCATCTGCCAGACGATGGCAGCAAGCATGCCCAGCACCAGCAGTACCCGCACCGGCATCGGCAGCACGCCGCGCTGTGACAGTGCTGCGRTGACGAGCGCCGCCACGGCGATCAACGTGGCCAATGCGGTGGGCAGCTGCAGCAGCAGCGGCAACAAGGCCAGTGCGGCGCTGGCCAGCGTCCACGTGCGGGTGTTGCGGTCCAGCAGCAGGGCAGGCTCAGTCATGGGGAAGCAATGCCAGCGCGCGCAGGCACAGATGGTGGTGGCCGGCGCCCTGGCCGGGGCCGAGCGGTGGCTGCATCGGCAGCAGCAGCGTATAGCGACGGCCTTCGCGCTCGGCGCTGTCCACCCAGCGTGCCAGCCGCGCGATGCGGGCCTCCTGGCCCAAGGGGGCCAGCGCGCGCCAGTCCAGCACGACCTCGATGCCTATCGGTTTTTCATACTCGCGTACCAGCAGCGTGTCGCGGCGCGCCGAGTGTTTCCAGGCAATGCTGCGGGGGGGATCCCCGGCGCGATACGGGCGCAGCTGGTGCAGTTCCTCGCCGTTGGCATGGGCGCGGGTGTGCAGCGGATCGCTGCCCTGCTGCGGCAGCGGCGGTGCCTTCGCTTCGGCCAGCGGGTAGACCAGCAGGGGTTCTTCCGGCCACACCCATGACCACGCCCTGACCAAGCCAAGCGGCTGGGTGCTGGACAGGCGGATGCGAGGCAGCTCCAGCCAGCCACGGCGTTCGCTGGGCACTTCCAGCGCGGCTTCGCCGCGGCCGTGCGCGGGCAGGTCGAGCCACGCTTCGCTGTTCCCCAATTGCAGGTGCAGGCCGTGGCGCGCCCGTGGGTCGCGCAGCGACAGGTCCACGCGCAGGCGCAGCGGTTGCCCGGCCGGCACCGGCTCGGCGGAGATCGCATCGATCTGTACGCCCGACAGCTGCAGGTGTGCGGCGATGGTGCTGGCGATCGCGGCTGCGGTCAGCAGCAGCGCCAGCAACAGGGCCGGATTGTTGTTGTAGTTGAGCGCGCCCAGCAGCATCGCGACCAGCAGGCAGGCCACAAACAGGCCGAAGCGGGTGGGCAGCACATAGATGCGCCGGCGGTCCAGCCGCTGCGGCAACGACTCGGGCGTACGCGGGCGTGCCATCTGCAGCAGTCGCCGGGCATGCGATGCCATCTTCAATCGACCGYGACGGTCTGCAGGATCGCCCGTGCCAGCGCCGGCCCTGTGCTGGACTCGGCTTCGCCCACCAGGCGATGGCCCGCCACCGCCACGAACAGGGTCTGCACGTCTTCGGGCACGACGTGGCCACGGCCGAGCAGCAGCGCATGTGCCCTGGCGGCACGCAGCAGGGCAAGGCCGGCGCGCGGCGACAATCCCACGCGTACGCCGGCATGCTGGCGGCTGCGGGTCAGCAGGGCCTGCACGTAGTCCACCAGCGCATCGCTGACATGTACCTGGCCGACCGCTTCGCGCAGGGCGCGTACCTGGTTGTCGTCCAGCTGCGGCAGCGCGCGGGCGATCAGGTCGCGACGATCGCTGCCGCGCAGCAGTTCACGCTCGGCCTGTGCGCTGGGATAGCCCATCGCCAGCCGCAGCAGGAACCGATCCAGTTGCGAGTCGGGCAACGGGAAGGTGCCCGACAGATCCACCGGGTTCTGCGTGGCGATCACGAAGAACGGATCGGGCAGGGCATGTGTCTGACCGTCGAGGGTGACCTGCTGCTCGGCCATCGCTTCCAGCAGGGCGCTCTGCGTGCGCGGCGGCGCCCGGTTGATTTCGTCGGCCAGCAGCACGTGGGTGAACACCGGCCCGGGATGGAACTGGAACTGGCGGCTGCCGGCGTCGTACACCGATACGCCGAGCACGTCGGCAGGCAGCAGGTCGGAGGTGAACTGCACGCGCTGGAAGCTCAGCCCCAGGCTGCTGGCCAAGGCGTGGGCCAATGTGGTCTTGCCGAGACCAGGCAGGTCTTCGATCAGCAGGTGGCCGCCAGAGAGCAGGGCCACGAAGGCCAACCGCACCTCATGCACCTTGCCCAGCACCAGCGCGTTGACCTGGTCCTGAGCATTGCGCAGGGACTGACGCAGTTGATCGGTTAGCATGCTGGGCATGGGGGACGAAGCTGTCATGGTCGTCTCAAGTTCGGTAACCGGTCGATTCTATCCATACATCAATGCAGGGCGAACAGCGCGCACGTACGATTTTTCTCTGGTTATGGACGCTCGTCACAGCGGCCAAACTGGTCGTGGCCGCACGCCTGCCGTTGTTCGTCGATGAGGCGTTCTATTGGCAGGAAGGCCAGCATCTGGCTGCGGCCTATTCGGATCTGCCGGGGCTGACGGCCTGGTTGACCCGGTTGGGTGTGGAGCTTGGCGGCCAGCATGTGCTTGCGCTGCGCCTGCCGTTCCTGGCCATCGGTGCACTGCTGCCGCTGCTGGTATCGCGCATTGCAGCGCGCTGGTTCGGCAATGTTGCCGGTTGGCAGGCCGGCAGCTTGACGCTGCTGATGCCGTTGTCGGCAACGCTGGGCCTGCTGGCCGTACCTGATGTGCCGATGGCACTGGCAGCCGTGCTGTGCCTGGACGCCGGCGCACGCCT
Source organism: Stenotrophomonas sp. 05L44_2 (assembly GCF_056665995.1). Classification (NCBI taxonomy): domain Bacteria; kingdom Pseudomonadati; phylum Pseudomonadota; class Gammaproteobacteria; order Lysobacterales; family Lysobacteraceae; genus Stenotrophomonas; species Stenotrophomonas sp. 05L44_2. Next base: position 2,309 of record NZ_JBFTNR010000170.1, on the reverse strand, counting down.
GCTGCGCAGCGTCGACGCTTCCTCGGCGGTGAAGTTGGCGCTGGGCCTGCTGATCGGTGCGCTCAGCCACTATCGCTTCATCGGTGTGATCGGCGTCGGCTTCATTGCTCTGCTGGCGCTGCCGCAGGGCCGGCGCATGCTGGCCGATCCGCGCGTCTGGGTGGCCCTGGCCGTTGGCGTAGTGGCATGGCTGCCGCTGTTGGCCTGGAATGCCGACAATCACGATGCCGGACTGAAGTTCCAGGTGGTCGAGCGTCATCCGTGGGCGTTCGAGTGGAGCGGCCTGTGGTTCCTGGTGATCCAGCCGATGCTGGTGACGCCCATCCTCTGCATCGCGATGTGGAAAGTTGCACTGGCCGGCACCCGCAGCGGCGGCGGTGCGCGCGTGCAGTGGCGCTATTTCGGCCTGGTCGGCGGCGTGTCGACACTGGGTATCTTCGCACTGGGCTTCTTCACCGACGTCGAGCGCATCAGCTTCCATTGGCCGCTGCCGGGCTACCTGGCCCTGCTGGTAGCGGTGCCGGTGATACTCAACGGCTGGCCGCGCTGGTTGCGGCGTACCGGCTGGTGGCTGGCCGGGCTGGGCATGGTGCTGGCCTTCGGCTATTACCTGATGGCGTCCTCGTCATCGCTGCGCGAGCAACTGGCCGGCGACAAGTACTACCCGCGCAACTTCGCCGGCTGGCAGCCGCTGGCTGCTGCGGTTCGCGAAGAACTTCAGCAGATGCCTGAAGGCAGCCGCGTACTGGCCGGCAACTTCAAGGTAGGTGCCGAACTGGGCTTCCAGCTGGGCCGCGGTGACATCGACGTGCTGCCGCATCCGCTCAATGACAAGCACGGCCGTACCGCGCAGTTGGCGCAATGGAACCAGTTGCATGAAGGCGAGCGCGACGTGCCGATGCTGCTGGTGCTGTCGCCCAGCGATCAGCGTTTCCGCGATCTGCTCGCCCGCTATCACGCCATCTGTGAACAGGTAGGGCCGCTGCCGCCACCACGCGTGGTCAGCAACGATCACGGATTCCAGCGCTTCCTGCTGTTCCGCCTGCCGGCAAAGCGCGCACAGGGGGCGTGCGTGACACCTGCGCTGGCCTACCTGGACTCGCCGGCCAATGCTGAGAAAGTGTCGGGCACGTTGGCGGTGAAGGGCTGGGCGTTCAAGGAAGGCGCCGGCCTGCTGCGTGTCGAAGTGTTGGTGGATGGGCGTTCGATCGGTGATGCACGCTATGGCCGCGAGCACGATATCCGCTCATTCTGGTCCGATTCCAATGACCCGCAGCATCCACGGGTCGGCTTTGATGCCGAAGTGGATACCACCACGCTGACGCCTGGCCGACATTGGCTGGGCCTGCGCCTGCACGGTCGCGATGGCAGCGTGGAGCAGTGGCAGGAGCAGCCCTTCGTGGTTGAAAAGCGCTGAGGCCTCGTGCCCCCTGTGAGGGGCCTGCACTCGGCTCGACGCATGGCTTGGCCCTGTACTTGCGGGCGGGCAACTTTACGGCACCGCGAATCCGGCCCTGCGCAGCAATCCGCACAGTGCGATCAGCGGCAGCCCGATCAGCGCCGTGGGGTCTCGGTTGTCGATGGCCTCGAACAGGCTGATGCCCAGGCCTTCGCACTTGAAGCTGCCGGCGCAGTCCAGYGGCTGYTCGATGGCCACGTAGCGGGCGATCTCSGSCGCCTGCAGCGCGCGGAAGCGCACCTGGGTCRWATCSATYGCCGAAAGKKATTCTCCGTCTCGGRTGAGACTGATGGCSGTRTGRAAKCKCACCGTCTGCCCGGACATTGCCGCCAGCTGCGCGCAGGCCGCCTCGACYGTGCKCGGYTTGCCCAGCGGCTGACCGTTCAGGTCCGCCACCTGGTCCGAGCCGATCACCCAGCTGCCGGGGTGGCGGGCGGCCACCKCGGCCGCCTTCGCGCTGGCCAGGCGCGCCGCCAGCGCCAGCGGCGCCTCGTCGGCCTCCGCAGTCTCATCCACCTGCGGGCGTGCGCAGTCGAAGGGCAGGCCCAGCCGTTCCAGCAGGTCGCGGCGGTAGCGGGAGGTGGAGGCCAGGACCAAGGCAGGCATGCGGGAATTCCGGGGGCGGGGCGCGGCAGTCTGGCCCGCTACCGCCAGCCACAGCAAGCCTTTCATGGCAGTCATTTGACACGCGACCTGCCGATCCTTAATATTCGGCGGCTTATGTCCGCGAACGTACCCGAAACGCTGGATGCCTGGCGGATGGTCGTAGCGCGAAGGCGCTTCGACGGTCAGGTTCCCCTGGCTGAATTGACTCGCCTGCAGGGGCTTGTCGCAGATACCGAAGGGAAGG
>NZ_JBFTNR010000169.1:0-6343 GCF_056665995.1 Stenotrophomonas sp. 05L44_2 | reverse complement strand
ACAGCATCTGGGCTAACTCCAACTCCCGAATCAATCGAAGATATCAAGGATTCGAAGTCGAGCAACGATTCACCCTCCCAGTCCAGGGTCCCGTCGCAAGCAGCGACTTCGTAATCGAGATCCTCCTTGCTACCGGCTGATACAGGCCTCCCATTTTTTGATAGCACATAATCATAGTCATCGGACACCCACGCAAACCAGACGACTCTCCCATGCGCAGCAACCCCAACCGGATATATATCAGCCATCACAAACTCCCGCCTAAATGCCGCCATCAACCCTGAGCTCTTCTGGAATTGCGTCCATCAGAGGATCTTGACTGAAATTGAAAAAGAATTCCTCAAAGAATCCGGGCTTCTCACCGCTAGGAGTGAAGTGCGTTTCCGCATATTTTTTTAGCTTGCTCAAGTTTGACCCCTGCCCTTTGCCGGGGTCCTGACCAAACTCCTTGCACACTCGCTGGGCATACTGAACAGGTGTCTCCCCATTCGTAGGATTTGTCCCCCGCGCCCAAGATGGTATGTCATTTTTTGACTTCCCTCCTTTAGGCGCAATTTTTTGCTGAGGCCGGCTGTACCACGAGTGCGATCTGCCCGCACCTGCACTAGCTCCAGTGCCCCGACCAGAATTACCTGGGGGCCGAACGACGACCGGAGGCCGAGCAAGTACGCAACCGGGACAGAGACCAAGCGAGTCATCCCTTTCCATAGGACCGGATTCAGCGTAGGCGTAAGTGCTGATCCCACCACTAAGGCCAATCGGATCACTCTGCGAATACCGCCCCACYGCCGGCTCATACTCGCGCTGATAGTTGTAGAACAGCTCACTCGCATTCGTCGCCTGCTGTCCCGGGAAGCGCAGTGCCAGCTCAAACAGCACGCCATCCCCATCAGGGTCATTGACCGGTGCCTGGTCGCCAAACACCTCACTCTTGCTGCTCCACTCCCAGATCGCGATATCGCGTATGGGGTCGATCACCACACGCGGCGTACCCAGGTGATCGGGCTGGATGTACGCCAGCCCCGGCACGCCCGTGGCGGGTGTCTGGATCAACGCCACCGGGTAGTTGTCCAGCCAGATCGCCTGTTGCTGCGCTTGCCCGGTCGTCGAGTAGTTGCCAACCCACTGCCCGGCTTCGTCATAGACCGTGACCTGCGCATCGCCACTGGCTGGCGCACGCAGCACGCGCTCACCGCGGTGGTTGTAACCGTAACTCTCCACCACAGCATCGCCCTGCTTCACCGCACTCATGCGGTTGGCATCGTTGTAGGCGAGCGTCTTGCTGCCAATGCTGGTGGTGTTGCCTGCGGCATCCTGGTTGCGCGCCTGACCGTCCACGGCAATCAGTCGATGGCTGTCAGCCGGATAGGTATAGCTTGCGGTCCCGGCCGACGTGGTCAGCGAGGTGCGGTTGCCGGTGGCGTCGTAGCCATAGGTTTCAATCGGCGTGCCCGTCGCACCGTCTTGGGTCTGGGTCAGTCGGCCGAGCGTGTCGTAGGCATACTTGGCCAGCACTTCCGAGCCTGCGCCGTTCTTCAGCTCGGTGATCGAGCCGACGGGATCGTAGCCGTAGCCCAGTGACAGACCGCCCGCCGCGGGGTCATGCACCGCCTGCGGACGGTAGTCCAGATCAAGCGGGCGCTGCAGCTGGCGGCCGTTGCCGTAGGTCCAGCCGGTCGCCGGCCCGAAGGCGGCGTAGGTCACGTTGTTGACCACCACCTGCCGGGCCTGTCCAGGGCGGGTCAGGCCGATCTGGCTGATCCGCCCCTGGTCATCGCGCACATAGTCCGCCACGCCTCCGTCCGGGTAGGTCAACGTGGTCAGGCGACCGGACTTGCTGTACGCATAGCGCAGGGTGCTGGCTACACCATTGATCGTCTGCACCTTGCGGGTGACCTGGCCGAAGCGGTCATGGCAGTACACGGTGCTGCCATTGGCGTGCAGCACCTGGCCCAGGCGACCCTTGGCGAAACGCTCGTCACTGGCACATACCGCTGGTGCGGTGTCGTAGTGATAGCCCACGTCCAGGTTGGGATCCGGATAGGCAATGCCGACCAGTCGATTGAGCGCGTCGTAGCTGTAGGTGGCGGTCACGCCGCGCGCATCAGTGCGGGTCTTGCGGTTGCCAGCGGCGTCAACCGTGAAAGTAGTGTTCCCGCTATCCGGGCTGACATGTCCGGTCAGATCACCAAAGCCGTTGTAGGCGTAGGTGGTGCGCAGACCCTTGGGATCGGTCACCTGGGTGACCTGATCCAACGCGTTGTACTGGCTGCGGATTTTCGCAGCAACACCGCCCACGTCCTGCAGGGACTGCGCCAGCCGGTTCAACGGATCGTATTGCTGGTTCGTCACCCGCTGCAGGGCATCGGTGACCGACTGCGGATTGCCATTGGCGTCGTAGGCAAAGCCGGTGGCGTTGTTGCCGGCATCCTTCAGCGCGGTCAGCTGCCCGAGGGTGTTGTAGACACGGGCCAGCGTGCGGCGCAGCGTACCCCCTGCATCGACCGTGTTTTCCTGCAGACGGTTGCCGGCGTTGTCCAAGGTGTAGTGAATGGTGTTGCCCGCACTGTCGGCAATGTCGGTGAGCCGCTGGGCGGCGTCGTAGACATAGGTGACGCTGCTGCCGTCGGGCTCGGTGACCTGCTGCACCTGGCCGGTGGGCCAGTAGCTCAGCTGGGTGCTGCGATCTTCGGCAGTGGTGGCGCCACGCACGGTGACCGACGTCGGCCAGCCACGTGGGTGATAGGTGTAGTCGGTCACCGCGCCATTGGCATCACGCACTGACAACGGGCGCCCGAAGGCATCGTAAGCGAGGGTCTCAACGGTATGGCCCAACGCACTGGTGACGCTGCGCAGATCGCCCCTGCGGAACGCACAGGTGCCGTTGGTCGCACACCCTGCATCGTCGGCGGTGTACCAGGCATAGGTCACGGTATCTGCCACGTCCGTACGCGGACCGTCGATGCTTTTCAGCAGGCCCACCTGCGGGCAGTCCTGACCTTCGGCTTCACAATAGTTCTGCGTGGTCACGCGGGTATGGTTGGTCGCTGTATCGCGCACGGTGACGCTGGTCGGCTGCAGGCGCGCGTTGCGGACAATGCGGGTTTCCTGGTTGCCGACCGTCTGCTGCACGAGGCGATTACTGTCGAGCGCGACACGCGTCTCGCTGATGCGTTGCTCGGGGGTACCCGCCGCTTCCGTCGTCGTTGTCACGGCTACTGTACCGGCGGCCGGGTCGCTGGCCTCTGCGTAGGCGTACTGGGTGACCACGCCGCGTCGGTCGGTCGAGGACTGCAGGCGGCGGCGGAAGTCCGTGGCCTCTGGGAGGTAGGTACGACCGGCGGTGCCGCTGCTGTCGGTGATGCCATTGACCTTGCGTGGCAGGCCGCTGGTGCCGCTTGCGGTAAGCGCGTACGTGCTCTGCTTGCCGAGTGCATCGGTGACGATGACCGGGCCGGCGGTCGTGTAATCCAGCCGCACCCCATCAATGCCGACATCCGCCTGTGTGCAGTCGCCCGAATGACGGCTGCAGGTCACACGCCCCTTGGCGTCGTAGCCAAACCAGCTATAGCGCCGGCTATCCTCGGCGGTGACGCCTGTCAGGTATCCAGGGAAGCGGGCATCTTCGTAGTGATAGGTCCTTACTCCGCCGTCGGCATAGGTGACTGTGGTCAGTTCGCCTGCCACGGAATAGCCGTACGCGGCCACGACCTGACCGGCTACCGAAATCGTCGAAATCAGCGCATCGTCGCCAGGCGCACCGTACTGGATATCCAAACGACGACCAGAGGAATGGGTGATGCCGAGGAGCCGGCCACGAGCGTCGCGCTCATAGACCAATGACGTGCCATCTTCAAAGTCGCGGCGCTGCATCAGCCCGTCGGAGCCGAACTCGATGCGTTCCTGCGCCCTTGACAACAGCCAGCCACTGCCTTGCTGCACCGCACGATCGCCACTGCCATCCGTTGCCTCGTACTGAGCCCCCACCTTCTGGAAGGAAATCTGGCCGCCATTTTCCTCAATCAGCCCGACCTTCACATCGGTGCTCGGTGGGAATGTCGAGTCGTCCACCGCAGCTGTGAGCCGCAGGTTGTGCGAGTGCGTCCAGCCAGTCCCAAGTGCTCCGCCCGCTGTACTGGTAAGCGAATGATAATGGCGACGGAAGCTGATCCAGCCGAAATCGAAATCGAATTCTGGCTGGGACTTGTCACCCGTTGTCGGATCACACGGATTTCCCACCGGGCACTGCTGGGGCGGCAGCGGGGTACTCGTATACGCCAGCATTGGCGCCATCATCGGCTCATCCTGCTGAATCAGCGAGCACATCTGGATGGCTTCATTCCACAACATACCGGATCGATTCGGACACTCAGCTGTCCTATCGCGGCGCACGTATTCCCATCCCTTCATCTCTGAGCAGCTCTGTGTACCTGCGTAGAAACGATTCTGGGTATAGTGAAATTTCTTGTCCTCGTGTGTGATGCTTCCGTCGTCTCCGACGCCAAGGCCTGGAAATTCAGCCCACTCCTCCTCCGTCAGCGTGGTTGCCGGACATTGGGGGTCGCTCGCGTTGAGACCAAGGATCGCCTCCCGGACCTCATCTTCAGACGCATACTCCTGATCCGAGTAAACGTAGACCCAGTCTGTGCTGACAATAGCCTCGGGCTTGGCCCGGTAGTCATAGATGACTTTGTTTGCCTGCACGCGCTGCCGCTTCACTTCCCAGACGAACGGCCTGTCGTCCTCGTACCGGGCAAAGAAGGCCCTGATGTCCTTCTGCACTGCAGCTTCGGTGGCCCGTGGCTGGCCCATCGACAGGTAGCTCTCCCACTTCTTCTTCACCTCCTGCGCCTGCACCGCAGTGGTACCCACGCACCCCAGCACGGCCATCGCCAGCACTGCGCACGACAGATCCTTCAATCGCTTCAACATCCCTGTTCTCCTTCCTGGGCGGTTACCGCACCGGGAGGAACGAAGGCGCTCGGGCAGCCATTGCCCTTTCCCGCCCTGCGTCGGATCGTCCCTGTTCCGGATTGCGGCGTGGCYGCATGGGGACGTTATCTCCGATGTGGGTTACGCATTCAAGTCAGAAAGTGTGGAGCGGGTCGAATTTCAGAGTTTTCTGATAACCGCCAACCATCGATAATGGCCCGAAGATACAAAAACGCCGGGCAATGCCCGGCGTCTCCGTCACAGCGTGGAAGGGTGTAGACCTCAGTACTTTCCGTCAAACGCAAAAATCGGCTTGCGCTTCTGCCACAGGCCCGCGGTGAAATCCGGGAACTCCAGCGTCTGGAAACTGTTGGCGATCGACTGCTCGCTCAACGGGGTAATCGCGCTCCACGTCACTGCGTCGTAGATGTCGATCGGCATCGGCGCCTTGGCCTTCAGTGCTTCCACGAACGCATGGATCACGAACCAGTCCATGCCGCCATGGCCGGCGCTGGCAGCGGTGTCGGCATTCTGCTTCCACAGCGGATGTTCGTACTGGTCCTGGTACTTCTTGAACTCTTCCCACTGGTGCGGCGGGCTGCGGCCTTCGATGTGGATCGAATGGTTCACGTCCATCCACAGGCCCTTGGTGCCCTGCACGCGGAAGCCCATCGAATACGGTCGCGGCAGCGAGGTGTCGTGCTGCAGCAGGATGGTCTCGCCGTTCTCGCAGGCCAGCGTGGTGGTGACGATGTCGCCGAGCTTGAACTTCACCCTGGTGCTCGGATGGGTGGTGCCGCCGCTCTTGGCTACGGTGTATTCGTGCAGGCCACGCGCCTTGGTGGCGAATGCGTTGATGTGGGTGAAACGGTTGCCGCGGTTGATGCCGGTATACATCGCGCACGGGCCGATGCCGTGGCTGGGGTAGAGCTCACCATTGCGCTCCACCGAGTGTTCGGTGCGCCAGCGTGCTTCGCTCCAGCCCTTGGGGCCGAATTCCACGCCGCTGTCGTAGGGCTGGTTCGGGTCGCCGGAGTTGAACTTCACCCCGCGCAGGTCGTGCTGGTAACCGGCCTGCAGGTGCACCAGTTCGCCGAACAGACCCTGCCGCACCATCTGCAGGGCCGCCATCACGTCACGGCGGTAACAGACGTTCTCCAGCAGCATGTACGGGGTGCCGGTGCTCAGCTGGGTCTTCAGCACGTCCCAGTGATCCTGCAGGGTGATGCCGGCCACCACTTCGCAGCCCACGGCCACGCCGGTCTGCATCGCGGCAATCGCCATCGGTGCGTGGTACTCCCACGGCGTGGCGATGATCACGCCATCGATGCCCTTCTGCTCCAGCAGGCGCTTCCACGCGTTGATGTCGCGGTCCTGGCCGTAGGTCTTCGGCGCGGGCTTGCCCGCCTTG
>NZ_JBFTNR010000168.1:0-6375 GCF_056665995.1 Stenotrophomonas sp. 05L44_2 | reverse complement strand
GCACTACACTTTGCCGGTGGCCCTGGCCACCCTCTCGCGCGAACACATCATGGACGTGGAAATGATGATGGCCGGCGCAGTGGTCACCGTGGTTCCGGTGCTGGCGCTGTTCCTGGTGCTGCAGCGGTACTACATCCAAGGATTGTTGCTGGGGAGTGTGAAGGGATGATGCGTGCGATCGCCGTTGGACTGGGCCTGTTGTGGTCTTCCCTGGCGATCGCCGCACCACCGGCGCTGCCCGCGCCGAAGGTGCTGGATGATTTCGACGACATCAGCGCCTGGAAGCTGGTGTTGTCSGACCAGGTCAGCGGCTCGCTGCGGCCGGTCAGTGGCGCTGGCGGTGGCCGCGCGCTGTGCCTGGATTACGACTTCCATGAGGTCTCCGGTTACGTCGGCATCCGTCGTCCACTGAACATCGAGTACCCGGCCAACTATCGTTTCGGCTTCCAGCTGCGCGGTGATTCGCCGTCCAATGACCTGCAGTTCAAGTTGATCGACGCCAGCGGCGACAACGTGTGGTGGGTCAACCGCCCCGGTTATGCCTTCCCCAAGGCGTGGACGCCGGTGGAGTACCGCCGCCGGCAGATCGACAAGGCCTGGGGGCCATCGCCAGAGAAGGACATGGCGCGCAGCGCGTCGATGGAATTCACGGTCTACAGCAAGGTCGGCGGTCGCGGTACCGTGTGCTTCGACAAGCTGACCCTGCAGGGGCTGCCCGCGCAGGATGATTCGGCGCTGCGGCCCTCGGTGATCGCCGATACCGCAACCGCGCTGCAGGACCGGATGATCGACGGCAAGTCCGATACCTTCTGGATCAGCGGTGGGGTCAAGCAGCAGACCATCAGCCTGGACCTGCACAAGAGCCGCGAGATCGGCGGTGCGGTGATCGACTGGCTGCCCAGCCTGGAAGCGAACCGCTACACCGTGCGTATCTCCGAGGATGGCCGTGACTGGCGTACCGTGCGCGAAGTGACCGCAGGTGCCGGAGGCCGGGACTGGCTGGCACTGCCCGACACCGATGCGCGCTACGTGCGTTTCGACCTGCAGGGCGGGCCGAACTGGCGCTACGGCATCCGTGACATCACCCTGAAGCCGCTGGCGTTCGCCGCGACTCCCAATGCCTTCCTGTCCTCGGTGGCGGCCGACCTGCCGCGTGGCGCATTGCCGCGCGCTTACGTTGGCGAGCAACCGTACTGGACGCTGCTTGGCCTGGACGGTGGCCAGGAACAGGCGTTGATCAGCGAGGACGGTGCGCTGGAGCCGGCCAAGGGCAGCTTCAGCATCGAGCCGTTCATCCGCCTCGACGGCAAGCTGCTTGACTGGTCGAACGTTGCCATCAGCCAGTCGCTGCAGGATCGTTACCTGCCGATCGCCACGGTCGACTGGGTGCACGAGAAGGCCGGCCTGTCGGTGACCAGCTTCGTGCAGGGCACGCCCGAACGCGCCCAGCTGATCGGGCGCTACCGCTTGAGCAATCCGGACAAGGTCGCGCACGAATACACCCTGGCCCTGGCGATCCGCCCGTGGCAGGTCAATCCACCCACCCAGTTCCTCAACACCGTGGGCGGCTTCAGCCGCATCGACAGCCTGGACGTGGGCGAGCAGCTGGTGCGCATCAATGGCGAACCGCGGCTGTATCCCCTGCAGGTACCGGATGCGCGCTTTGCCAGCAGCTTCGACGGCAAACTGGATGCGATGCACCTGGCCAGCGGCAAGCTGCCCGGCACTACTGCGGTGAAGGACCCGACCGGCATGGCGTCCGGCGCACTGTTGTACACGATCAAGCTCGAACCCGGGCAGAGCCGCGAGGTGGCGATCGTGCTGCCGCAGACCGGCAGCTGGGCGCCGCAGGCGCTGGACGTGGCCAAGGCACAGCAGCAGGTGGCGACGATGTGGCGCGACAAGCTGGGCGTGGTGACCCTGCAGGTGCCCGCCGCCGGCCAACCGCTGGTGGAAACCCTGCGCACCGCGGTGGCGCACATGCTGATCTCGCGGGTCGGCCCGCGCCTGCAGCCCGGTACGCGCTCCTATGCACGCAGCTGGATCCGCGATGGCGCGATGATCTCCGAAGGCCTGCTGCGGATGGGGCGCAGCGATGCCGTGCGYGACTACGTGACCTGGTATGCGCCCTATCAGTTTGAAAACGGCAAGGTGCCGTGCTGCGTCGATSCGCGYGGCAGCGACCCGGTGCCGGAGAACGACAGCCACGGCGAACTGATCTACAACATCGCCGAGTACGGCCGCTATACCGGCGACACGGCCTTCCTCGAGCAGATGTGGCCGCATGTGCTGGGCGCCTACAGCTACATGGAGCAACTGCGCGGCAGCGAGCGCACCGAGGAGAACCGCGCGCGCAATCCTGCCTTCTACGGGATGATGCCGGCCTCGATCAGCCACGAGGGCTATTCGGCCAAGCCGATGCATTCGTACTGGGACAACTTCTGGGCGCTGCGTGGTTACAAGGACGCCGCGCAACTGGCGGCGCAGCTGGGCAAGGTCGAGGCGATGCAGATCAGCGAGTCGCGCGATCAGTTCCGTGATGACCTGCAGGCCTCGCTGCTGGCGGCCATGCAGCAGCACCGCATTGATTACCTGCCGGGCTCGGCCGAGCTGGGTGACTTCGACGCCACCTCCACCACGATCGCGTTGGCGCCGGGCGGCGAGCAGGGGCGGTTGCCGCAGGAGGCGCTGGACGCGACCTTCCAGCGTTACTGGAACGAATTCGTCGCGCGCCGCGATGGCAAGCGCGAATGGAAGGACTACACGCCGTACGAATGGCGCAACGTCGCCGCGTTCGTGCGCCTGGGATGGCGTGATCGTGCCTGGCAGGCCACCGAGTTCTTCTTCAAGGATCGTGCGCCGCAGGCCTGGAACCAGTGGGCCGAGGTCGTCTCGCGCACGCCGCGCAAGCCGTTCTTCGTGGGTGACCTGCCGCATGCCTGGGTGGCCTCGGACTTCGTCCGTTCGGCGCTGGACATGTTCGGCTACAACCGCGATGCGGATGAGGCGCTGGTGCTGGCCGCCGGTATCCCGGTGGCGTGGCTGCAGGGCGAGGGCATTGCCGTGCAGGGCCTGCGCACGCCGCAGGGGCAGCTCAACTATCGCCTGCAGCGCAGCGACAAGCAGCTGGTGCTGGAAGTGCAGCCCGGGTTGGTGTCGCCGGCCGGTGGCGTGGTGCTGCCATGGCCGTATGCAGGCGAGCCGGGCCAGGCGACGGTCAACGGCGAGGCGGCGGAATGGGTCAACAACGAGCTGCATGTGCACCAGTTGCCGGCACGCGTCGAGATCGATGTGCCCAGCGCGGTGCGCCGCGCCGAACGCAAGGAAAAGTAAGCATGCGAGGTCCGCTCGGAATCGGTCGCGGTTTCTGCGCGCTGGGGCTGGCGATCGCGCTGGCCCTGCCCGGGCTGGCGCCAGCCGCTGAGCCGGCCAGCGCGGCTGGCGCGGCCACAGCGGTCGGCGAACCCGGCATGAGCATGGTCACATTCAACCTGCACCACGACCGCGAGGACTGGCCCAGCCGTCGTCGCACGATCGTGGCCGAGCTCAAGCGCCTGCAGCCCGATGCCGTCGCGCTGCAGGAGGTGATCCAGAAGCGCAACGTCCGCAACCAGGCGCAGTGGCTGGCCAGCCAGCTCGGCTACCGGTACGTATTCGTGTCCACCGATCCGGTGGGTRCACCCAAGCGTTATGGCAATGCGCTGCTGACCCGGCGCCCGATCCTGGCGCATGGCGAGCACCTGCTGCTGCCGCTGGATGACTACCGCACCGTGGCCCACCTGCGCATCGACGTGGAGGGCAGGCCGGTCAATGTCTATGCCACCCATCTCAACGAGCGCAGTGACGACGCCGGCCAGCGCATCCGCCGCAGCCAAGTCGAGGATCTGCTGCGTTTCATCGCCGGCAGTTCTGCGGGGGCACCGGTGGTGATTGCCGGCGACTTCAACGCCCTGGTCGATGCCGGCGATCTGAGCGAACTGCGCAGCCACTACGGCGACAGCTACGGCAGCGTGCACGTCAACACCGACCTGGCGGGTGTGAGCACGCTCAACCGCCATTACTACCAGGCGCCGTCGCGGATCGACCACATCTTCTTCCAGCAGGACGAGATGGTCGCGCGCGAAGCGAAGATCCTGTTCGACCAGCCTGATGACGGCGGCCGCTGGGCCTCCGATCACTACGGGGTGTGGACCCGGCTGCAGTTCGCGCCGAAGCCCTGATAGCGGCCTCGCGTGGCGACGCGGCAGGCGTTCGCTACGGCATCTGATACGTCACAAACAGAAACGGCGGGGATCATCGATCCCCGCCGTTTCGTTGTTGCCGATCAAGGATCGATCAGGCGACCGGTGGCGTGCGCTTGCCGGCGTCTTCGTCTTCTTCCGACGCCTGCGCGTCAGCGGCCTGTGCGGCAGCGTCGGCATGGCCATCGGCGATCGGGTCGACCTGCGCCGGCACGACCGCATCGGCGACCGGCGCAGCGGCGTCCACCGGTGCGGCTTCGACAGCCACTGGGGCTGCCGGCTGCTCGGCGACCGGGGCGACTTCAACCTCGGCCTTCGGTTCGACTGCCGGAGCAGCTTCAACCACCGGCGCAACATCGGCCACCACCGGCTTCGGCTCGGCCACCGGTGCAGCTTCGACCACCGCGGTAGGTTCAGCGACCGGAGCGGCTTCGATCGCAGCAGCGGTCTCGACCACCGGCGGCTTCGCCTCGATCACCGGAGCCGCTTCAGGCGCCGGCTGCACCGGCGTCGCTGCATCGATGGCATCCAGCATGCTGGTCTGCACCGGCGACGGGGCCGGTTCGACCTTGGCGACTGCTTCCACCGGAGCCGGAGTCTGCACTGCGGCGGCCACTGGAGCGGCTGCCTCGACCACGGCACTGCTTACGGCAGCAACCGGGGCAACCGCGGCAGCCACTGCAACCGGCGCACGTGCCGGCTTGCTGGCATCAGCGGCGGCCGGCTCGACTTCGTCATCGAAATCGAATTCCGGCTGCGAACGCGACGGCTGCACGGCGGCTGCCGGTGCGCCGACCGAAGCCGGGGCGGTCTGCTCGACCGAATCGCCGTCGTTGTCCTCGCCTTCGGCATCATCGCCGTCGTCCAGGTCATCACCCAGTACGTCACTACCTRCAGCGTTCTCGGCGCCACCACGACGACGACGACGACCACCGCGACGGCCACGGCGGCGGCGGGTTGCGCCTTCGCCGGTCTGATCGCCTGCGGCATCGGCCGCAGCATCCTCGGCAGCCCCGGTCGCAACCACGACCTCGGCATCGGTCGTTGCGGCGGTGTCCACGGCCGCGACGGTGTCGACCACGTTTTCAGTGGCGACGGCCGGTGCCAGTGCCTTTTCTTCCTGCACCGCAACCGTGGCCGCAACCGCAGTCGTGGTAGCCACGGCAGCAGCAGCGGTCACGACATCGGTCGGGGCTTCGGCAGCGGCACGCTGCGGCTTCTCGGCCGGCTTGTCACCGTCCTGCGGGCGCGGCTGCCTCGGCTGCTTCAGCTTCGGCTGCTGCTGCCCCTGGCCCTGTTCGTTGCGCGGCTTGTTCTGCTGCTGCGGCTGCTGGGCATCCTTCGGCTTGCCCTGCTGCTGCGGCTGCTGCTGGCCATTGCCATTGCCATTGGCCTGGCTGCTGCCGTTGCCGCCGTTGCCGCCGTTGCGGCCATCCTTGCGCTGCTCACCACGGTCCTTGCGGTTGCCGCCGTCCTTCTGCTGCTGCGCATTGCCATTGCCGCCGTTGCCACGGCTGTCCTCGCGACGGTCCTTGCGGTCCTTGTTGCGATCCTTGTTGCGGTCACGGCGACCGCCATCCTGCTGCGGCTGGCGTGCGGCCGGTGCCGGCGCAGGAGCGGGAGCGGGCTCGCCGCCAAAGATGCGCTTGAGCCAGCCGACGACGCCGCCACTGGCGGCGGCTGCCGGGGCCGCTGCGGCCACCGGTGCCGGTGCCGGGGCGGCGACCGGTTCCACTTCCTCGCGCACCGGGGCGGGCGAGTTGTGCTTGACCTGGGTCACCATCGGCGGCGGGATGTTCAGCTGGCCCTTGGTCAGCGCGTGCACCGGGAGCTTGCGCGGGGTACCACGCTGGTAGCTCGGCTTGCCGCTTTCCTCGCCCAGCTCGTTGTCGCGCAGGCGGGTGACGGTGTAATGCGGGGTGTGCAGCTGTTCGTCGGCAACGATCACGATCGGCGCCTCGTGGCGCTTCTCGATTTCGCCCAGCGCGCCGCGCTTTTCATTCAGCAGGTAGTTGGCGATCTCCACCGGGGCCTGTACCAGCACCTGCCCGGTGTTCTCCTTCATCGCATGCTCTTCGGCGACGCGGATGATCGACAGCGACAGCGACTCGACGCTGCGCATGCGGCCATGGCC
>NZ_JBFTNR010000167.1:0-6405 GCF_056665995.1 Stenotrophomonas sp. 05L44_2 | reverse complement strand
GAAAGCTACCCCCTCGGCATGCGCCAGGCGACTTCACAACCCCCGTCGAAACCAATGCACCCCCGGTTTCTTCAAGTTCTGCAAGGTACGAGGCCTGTTCCGTGTCGCCACGGTCAGTGCCTGCCCAACGCTGCGCATGCTACGCCAAAAAACCTGAACAGTCACCCGCTTCCGCAGGTCGCTTGCTAGCATCGGCGGTTCCGTTAGTCGCCCAGGGAATGGACCGCATGCAGCTCGAAATCGCCGTGACCGACGCCCCCAGCCCGCAAGCACTGGAGCTGATTGCCGATGGCCTGGATCAGTTCAATCTGCAGGCGGCCGGCCATGCCGATCGACGCACCTTGGCCGTGCTGGCCACCGATCCGGCCAGCGGCGAAGTGGTGGGTGGCTTGAGCGGGCGCACCTCGCTGGGCCTGTTGTTCATCGACCTGTTCTACCTGCCGCCCGCAAACCGGGGTAATGGCCTGGGGTCGCAGATGCTTGCCGCTGCCGAAGAGGAAGCACGCCGGCGCGGCTGCCGTTCCGCCGTGCTCTACACCATCAGCTTCCAGGCGCCGGACTTCTATGTGAAGCATGGCTGGACCGTATTCGGCCAGGTCCCGTGCGATCCGCCGGGGACCAGTCGCGTGTTCCTCAGCAAGGATCTCCGCGCGGCGTGAATGGCAGGCGTCGGCCGGTCGCCACGCCAATCCGCAACATGTTGTAGAGCGTCCGTCATAGCGGATTGCTAACGTCGTGGGCACGAATTTGCGACACACTGGCTACGACCATTCCAGCCAGAACAGATACGGAGACGGCCGGTGACCGAAGCAATGCAACAGCGCAGCCTGCGTCAGCTGGTTGGCCCGGTAGGGGCCGATTACCAGCGGCGGGCACTGCCGCCCGGCTGGGTCTGGGCGGTGCTGGCGGTGTTGTTGGCTGCAACCTGGGTAACCGAGTTGCCGGCCACGGCTGCAGCCGCGCTGATCGCCAGTGCGGTGGTGGTGCATTGGCCTCGGCGTGGCCGCTTCCATTGGCTGGGCTGGCGGCTGCCGGCCCTGGCGGTACTGGCCGCACTCCTGTGGGGTCCGGATGTGCTGTCACAGTGGTTCGAGCATGGCCTGGCCCTGACCCTCATGTCGCTGGCCAGCCTGAGCATTGGCGTGCACGTGTGGCAGTCGCGGCAACTGGCGCGGCAGCTGCAGGCCTCCGCCGACGCGCTGGACGACGCCCAGTTGCTGGCCCTGCTGCCCGTCGATGCGGCGCGGCTGGCACAGCAGTGGCGTGCCGGTGATGATCGCCATGCTCCTGAGCTGTCGGTGGTGATGCACCTGGCAGTGATGCACGCGGCGCTGTCACCGCGTCTGCGCGGGCAGGGCATGCTGGCGGGTTGAGTCGTTGCCCGAAACGGTGGGCGACGCCCCGCGCTTGGGCAGTCTGGCGCAGTCCTTCGAAAGCCGACGGAGGGGCCGTGGGCTAAAGGCCTGGCAGCACCTTGCGCAGATAGATCCGCTCGTGGCCCGGCGGGCAATCGGGGAGCCGCCCGAACACTTCATAGCCCTGTCGCAGGTAGAAGTGTTCGGCCTGCCAGTCGAAGGTGTCGAGCATCACCCCGCACGCACCAGCGTCACGGGCCTGGGTCTCGGCATCCGCCAACAGGCGCTGGCCGATGCCACGCCCGCGAAGTTCCGGGTCGACCCACAGGACATGCACCTGCAGCCAGCCTGCGCAGACATCGGCAAGCAGTCCGCCCCGCAGTTCACCTTGTTCATCGCGCCAGGCCAGCCGGACCGGCACGTCTTCGAAGTCGAAACCGCTGCTGGCGCGGTTGAACGCAGACAACCGCGCGCACAGCTCGCGCGCGTCTTCAGCATTGGCCGCCGCAGGAGCGTCGGCGCGCTCCATCAGGCGTCGCGGTTGCCGCGACGCATTACCCGCTGCTTCTCGATCGCCCAGTCACGATCCTTGGCGGCATCGCGCTTGTCGTGGGTCTGCTTGCCCTTGGCCAGCGCCACTTCCAGCTTGATCTTGTTCTTGCTCCAGTACATGGCGGTGGGCACGATCGTGTAGCCATCACGCTCGACCTTGCCAACCAGCTTGTCGATCTCGCTCCGGTGCAGCAGCAGCTTGCGCTCGCGCCGGTCGTTGGCCACCACGTGGGTGGAGGCCTGGATCAGCGGGGTGATCTGCGCGCCGATCAGGAAGATCTCGCCGTCCTTCACATAGGCGTAGGCGTCGACGATGTTGCCGCGGCCAGCGCGGATCGACTTCACTTCCCAGCCCTGCAGGGCCAGGCCGGCTTCGAAGCGGTCTTCGATGTGGTACTCGTGACGGGCACGCTTGTTCAACGCGATGGTCTTGTTGGCCGTCGCGCTCTTTGCTTTATCCTTGCCGGTGTTCTTGCTCATTTCCGTATTG
Organism: Stenotrophomonas sp. 05L44_2; assembly: GCF_056665995.1. NCBI lineage: Bacteria > Pseudomonadati > Pseudomonadota > Gammaproteobacteria > Lysobacterales > Lysobacteraceae > Stenotrophomonas > Stenotrophomonas sp. 05L44_2. Next base: position 4,008 of record NZ_JBFTNR010000167.1, on the reverse strand, counting down.
TCTCCGATTCGGGCCCGCCCGGTCGATTGCCGAAGCGTCCTGTATTCATGCCTACTATCCGCCGCAGTGCCCTGGTCGAACATTCGGCCGCGCGCATGTTCGATCTGGTCAACGACGTCCAGGCCTATCCGCGCCGCTTCCGCTGGTGCTCCGACGCCCGCATCCTCGAGCAGGGCGAAGACCGGCTGGTCGCTCGCCTGGACCTGGGCTTGGGTTCGTTCAGCACCTGGTTCCAGACCGAAAACACCCTGCAACGCCCGCACAGCATCGACATGCAGCTGCGCGAGGGGCCGTTCAAGCAACTGCACGGCCGCTGGGAATTCCACGCCCTGGCGGAAGATGCCTGCAAGGTCACSCTSACSCTGGASTTCGAGCCGASYTCACGCCTGCTGGGTCCGGCSCTGGCCATCGGCTTCCAGGGATTGGCCGATCGCATGGTCAACGATTTCGTCCGCGTCGCCGACGAGGGCTGAACGATGATCGAGGTCGAGGTCGTGCTGGCCTGGCCACACCAGGTGCTGTCGCGCCGGCTGCAGCTGGAGGAGGGGGCGACCGTGGCTGATGCCGTGGCAGCGGCCCGGCTCGAAGGCAGTGCCGACTGTCCTGCCGCCGCCGTGCATGGCGTACTGGCGCAGCCGCATCAGGTGCTGCTGGATGGTGATCGTGTGGAGCTGCTGCGTGGCCTGCAGGCCGACCCGAAGGACAACCGCCGGCGACGCGCGCGCGGCGGTTGATCTCCAAGGCCCGTCCGGAGGACGGGCAGGGTGGCTCAGCGGCCGCCCTTCTTCTTCTTGTCCTTCGGCAGATTGCGGCCGAACTGGCGCACGGTCTGCTGGGCAAGGGCCTTGTCGTTGGCCGGGAAGTAATCGCCTTCCCAGCGGGTGACCACATCATTTTCGAAGTACACGACGAAATTCTTCACGTCGGTACGGCCCAGGCGGTTCACGCGCTCGGTCGAGGTGTAGTCCCAACGCTGGGCGTGGAACGGATCCGGCACCGACGGGGTGCCCAGCAGGGCAGTGACCTGCTGCTTGCTCTGCCCGACCTGCAGTTTGGCAACGGCATCTTCCCGGATCAGGTTGCCCTGGTAGATGGGTTGCTTGTAGATGATGCCGCACCCGGTGGTGGACAAGGCGACGGCGGCGACCAACAGGAGATTGCGCATCGGGACTGGCGGTTGGGGAAATCAATCCGATGATACACTCCCGGCGTGCCACCGCGACCCAATCCGAGGCAGCTGGCGCTAAATCGCCAATGAACGGAGACCTATGGAAACCCACGACCTGCGTAAAGTCGGCCTGAAGGTGACCCATCCGCGGATGCGGATCCTGGCGCTGCTCGAGCAGCGCAATGCCCAGCACCACATGACCGCCGAAGACATCTACCGCCAGCTGCTGGAGCATGGCGACGAGATCGGCCTGGCCACGGTGTACCGGGTGCTGACCCAGTTCGAGGCCGCCGGCCTCGTGCTCAAGCACAATTTCGAAGGCGGCCAGGCCGTCTACGAACTCGACCGCGGCGGCCACCACGACCACATGGTCGATGTGGACAGCGGCAAGATCATCGAGTTCGAAAGCACTGAGATCGAAGACCTGCAGCGCAAGATCGCTGCCGATCATGGCTACGAGCTGGAGGAACACTCGCTGGTGCTGTACGTGCGCAAGAAGCGCAAGTAAGCCGCGCAGCCAGTTGATTGCGACGAAACCCCGGGCATGCCCGGGGTTTTTGTTTGTCTGGCCTCAGCGTCGCGGTAGATCCACGCCATGCGTGGATGGCCCCATCAGGACGTCCAGATCCACCGCCTCGGCCATCGCCCGGTTCCCTGCATCGCCCGGGTGCAGGTGGTCGCCGGAGTCGTAGGCAGCCGCCATCCGTGAGGGATCGGCCGGATCGCGAAGGGCCGCGTCGAGGTCGATCACCGCGTCGAACGGGCTGTCCGTGCGCAGCCAGGCGTTGAGCCGCTGGCGCAGGGCGTCCTTGTCCGCGGCGTAGTAGTCGTCCAACGGGGTGCCGGGCAGGGCGCCGGCAAACGGGGTCAGGGTCGCGCCGAGGATGCGCAGGCCGCGGGCATGGGCGCGCTGGGCCAGGTCGCGGTAGCCGGCCTGCAGCTCGGCCAGGCTGGGCCGGGCCTGCGCGCGGGCAAAGGCCGTGCCCGGCCAGCTGATGTCGTTGATGCCGATCAGCACGATCACACTGGCGACACCGGGCTGGTCGAGCACGTCACGCTGGAAACGCTTGCGGGCCGATTCGCCCATGCCATCGTGCAGCAGGCGACCGCCGGATATGCCGGCATTGACCACCGCTACACCTTCTGGTGCCAGCCGCGCGGCGAGGTGATCGGTCCAGCGCTGGTCCTGGTCGAGGCTGGCGGTGGCGCCATCGGTGATTGAATCGCCGATCACCACCACGCTGCGCGCGATGGCCGGGGCCTCGATTTCGATAGCCGACAGGAGCAGGCGGGCCGTGGTGCTGCTGGCGTCCCGCAGCGCGGGCCGTTGATGCTGGTCGCCCGGCGCAATCCAACTGGTCTGCCGCCCTTCCCAATGGAAGGTCTGCAGCGGCGTGCGGTCGGGCAGGTAAACGCTGACCTGCACCGCCTGCCGATCAGCGGTGGGAAGGGGGAGCGGATCGCTCAGGCGGTCCTGCCCGGGCGCAATCACGACCCCGGGCTGGCCGTCGAAGCGCAGCGGCTGCGGCGTGTCCCCGGTATGGGCGGCGATGCTGGCAGCGCCGATCCGCAAAGGTTGGGTGCCGTAGGCATTGCTCAGGCGGATCCGCAGGCGGGACCCGCCCAGACTGATGCGAGCGCTCTGGCGAAAGGTCTGGTCCTGCAGTTGGCCGGGAATGAGGGTAGGAAACAGGAAATCGCTGCCCCACACCGGCTGCGGGCTGGCTTGCCAGCTGGCCACCCAGTGCGGGGCAGGTGACGCGGCGGCGGCGCCGGACAGGACAAGCAGGGCGGTGGCGGTCAGTTGGCTCAGGCGATTCATCGGGATGACCCGGTGGGAGGGACGACCATGGTGCGTCCAGGGTCATCTGTGACCTAGACTGCGCATGGACAATCATCTGTGAATCGAATTCATTGGCATGGCACGCACCGACATCAACCGATCCGGCGAACTGGAAGTGTTCGTACGGGTGATCGAAACCGGCGGCTTTTCCGCCGCCGCCCGCAGCCTGGAGATGACACCGTCGGCGGTCAGCAAGCTGGTTGCGCGGCTGGAACAACGGCTGGGCACGCGTCTGCTGCAGCGCTCCACCCGCCAGTTGCAGCTGACCCCGGAGGGCTGCGCGTTCTATGAGCGCGGCCTGCGGGTGCTGGCCGATCTGGAAGAGGCCGAACGCTGTGCCAGCGCCCACGCCGAGCCGCGCGGGCGGCTGCGGGTCAATGCCAACGTGCCGTTCGGCCAGCATTTCCTGCTGCCGCTGCTGCCGGAATTCCTGCAGCGCCATCCGCAGGTCGGTGTGGACCTGACCCTGACCGACGAGGTGATCGATCTGCTGGAGCAGCGCACGGACGTGGCGGTGCGGGCCGGTCCGTTGAAGAGTTCCAGCCTGGTCGCGCGCCGGCTGGGTGCAACGCGGATGATGATCGTGGCGGCACCGGCCTATGCGGCACGACACGGACTGCCGGCCAATGCCGATGCGCTGCTGGCGCACAACCGGTTGGATATCGGCCATGCACGGTCGGTGCAGGGCTGGCCGCTGCTTCAGGATGGCCAGCAGCAGCGGGTGCTTCCGAGCGGGAATGCGCGCGCCAGCAATGGCGACGCGCTGCGTCAGCTGGTGCTGGGTGGGCTGGGCCTGGCCCGGCTGGCGGCGTTCCAGGTGCAGGCCGATATTGCGGCAGGCCGGTTGCTGCCGGTGCTGGAGGACGCCAACCCGGGCGACCTGGAAGAGGTGCACGCGGTGTTCCTGGGCCAGGGGGGCTACCTGCCGCTGCGGGTGCGCGCGTTCCTTGATTTCCTGGTGGAGAACGTCGATCTGACGCAGCCGCGGGGGTAGTGC
>NZ_JBFTNR010000166.1:0-7513 GCF_056665995.1 Stenotrophomonas sp. 05L44_2 | reverse complement strand
ATGGTGGCCTGTACGTACCGGAGGTGCTGCCGGCGCCGCGCGCGCTGCAGGCCGGTACGAGCCTGGCCGATACCGCCGCTGACCTGCTGGCGCCGTTCTTCTCGGGCGATGTGCTGGCCGAGGCCTTGCCATCGATCTGCGGTGAGGCCTTCGATTTCCCCGTGCCATTGCGCGCGCTGCGCAACAGCGGTGACCATGTGCTGGAGCTGTTCCATGGGCCGACGGCGGCGTTCAAGGATATCGGCGCGCGCTTCCTCGCCGGTGTGCTGTCGCGGCTGCAGACCGGCAAGGGCCGCGATCTGACCATCGTCGTGGCCACCTCCGGTGACACCGGTGCAGCCGTAGCGGCGGCCTTCCATCGGCAGCCCGGTGTACGCGTGGTGGTGCTGTATCCCGATGGGCGGGTGTCGCCGCGACAGGCGCACCAGCTCGGCTGCTTTGGCGACAACATCCAGGCGCTGCGGGTGGCCGGTTCGTTCGATGATTGCCAGGCGATGGTGAAGCAGGCGCTGGCCGACCGCGATCTGCAGGCACAGGTGCCGCTGAGCTCCGCCAACAGCATCAGCCTGGGCCGGCTGCTGCCGCAGATGAGCTATTACGCGCACGCGGCGCTGAGCCATCATGCGCAGCATCAGCGGCGCTTGAACCTGGTGGTGCCGACCGGCAACCTCGGCAATGCGATGGCGGCAGTGCTGGCGCGCGCGCTGGGCGTGCCGATCGGGCAGATCGTGCTGGCCACCAACGCCAACGCGGTGCTGCCGCGCTATTTCAGTGGCGATCCGTACCAGCCCGCGGCCAGCATTGTGACCGTGGCCAACGCCATGGATGTCGGCGCGCCCAGCAACTTCGAGCGGCTGCGCTGGCTGTACCAGGGCGACGATGCCGAGCTGCGGGCGGCGTTCCGCGCCTTCGCGGTGGATGACGTGACCATCCGCGCGACCATCGCCAGCGCGCATGCCAGCGACGGTGAACTGTTCTGCCCGCATACGGCCACGGCGGTGAAGGTGCTGCAGGATCTGCGCGCCGGTGGCGCCAAGGGTGACTGGGCGGTGGTTGCTACCGCGCACCCGGCCAAGTGGTAGTGCCGGCCGCTGGCCGGCAAGCCGATACTGATCGGGCGCTCAGCCCTGCACGTCACCGGCCAGCGTGCGCAGGCCATCCTCGTCGAGGATCTCAACCACGTTCAGATGGGGCAGGGCGATCAACCCCTGCTGGCGCAGCTTGGTGAAGGTGCGGCTGACCGTCTCCATCGTCAGGCCCAGATGATCGGCGATGTCGCCGCGGCCCATCGGCAGSGARACGCGCAGGCCATCTCCGCCCAGCTTGGCCTCGCGCGCGGCCAGGCGAAGCAGGAAATCAGCGAGTTTTTCCGCCGGCTGCAGGCGTGCCAGCGCCAGCGCGGCATCCTGTGCGGCGTCCAGCTCCTGGCAGGCGCGCTGCAGCAGCTTGCGCTCCAGGTGCGGATAGCGGGCGCGCAGGCCCTTCATCTGCGGCAGGGCAACGCGGCACACGCGGCTGTCGGCGATGGCCTCGATGTCGTAGCGATGGTGGTCGCTGCCGCTCAGGCCCAGGTAATCGCCAGGCAGCACGAAGCCATTGATCTGGCGACGGCCATCGGCAAGCGTGCGCACCAGCCGCAGCGCGCCACCGGTCAATGTATAGACATGCTGGCGCTCTTCGCCGCTGCGGGCGAGGGTGCTGCCCATCGCCAGCTGCTGCGACACGGTCACCTGTTCCAGCGCCTGCACCTCATCGGGCGACAGCGCAGAGCACACCGCCAGGTGGCGTACCGAGCAGTGCAGGCAGTCCAGCGTGGCGCAGGACGGCGCGGCGGGGTCGTTGGTGGCGGGCGGAGCGCCGGAAGGCCGGGACATGTTGCGTGGGCGTATCGCGGGCGGGGGAGGGCTTTATGATACTTCAAGCGGCCGTTGGACCCCTTATCTGCGGCTGAGCGATGCGGGGCGCTAGAATGTCGCCCCCTCCCACGTCCCCGATTCTGCAGGAGCTCCGCCCGTGATCAAGCCCCGTACCCCGCCCGGCACCCTTGAACTGCTGCCGCGCGAGCAGATTGCGTTCCAGCGCATGCTGGACGTCATCCGCCGCAACTACGAGCGCTTCGGGTTCCTGCCGGTGGAGACGCCGGTGTTCGAGCTGTCCGATGTGCTGCTGACCAAGTCCGGCGGCGAAACCGAGCGCCAGGTGTATTTCGTGCAGTCCACCGGCGCGCTGGCCAACGCTGCTGAATCCGGCGATCGTTCGCTGCCGGAGATGGCGCTGCGCTTCGACCTGACCGTGCCGCTGGCGCGTTACGTGGCCGAGCACGAACACGAACTGACCTTCCCGTTCCGCCGTTACCAGATGCAGCGCGTGTACCGCGGCGAGCGCGCCCAGCGCGGCCGCTTCCGCGAGTTCTACCAGTGCGACATCGACGTGATCGGCAAGGACAGCCTGAGCGTGCGTTACGACGCCGAAGTGCTGGCGGTCATCCATGCGGTATTTGCCGAACTGCGCATCGGTGACTTCAGCATCCAGTTGAACAACCGCAAGCTGCTGCGCGGCTTCTTCGAAAGCCTGGGCGTGGCCGAGGGCGAACGACAGCTGGCAGTGCTGCGCGAGGTGGACAAGCTGGACAAGCGTGGCCCCGACTACGTGCGCGAGACGCTGGTGGGCGAGGGCTTCGGCATTCCGGCCGAACAGGTCGAGAAGATCCTGGCCTTCGTCGCCGTGCGTTCGCAGGGTCATGCCGATGCGCTGGCACAGCTGGCAGCGCTGGAAGACGGTGCGGGTTCCTCGGAGATCCTGCGTGCCGGCGTGGCCGAGCTGCGCGAAGTGCTGCAGCTGGTGCAGGCACTGGGCGTGCCGGAAAGCGCGTACTGCCTGAACTTCTCCATTGCACGTGGCCTGGATTACTACACCGGCACGGTGTACGAGACCACGCTGACCGACCACCCGCAGATCGGGTCGATCTGTTCCGGTGGCCGTTATGAAGACCTGGCCAGCCACTACAGCAAGTCCAAGCTGCCGGGCGTGGGCATTTCCATCGGCCTGTCGCGCCTGTTCTGGCAGCTGCGCGAAGCTGGCCTGATCGAGGGTATCGAGGCCAGCAGCGTGCAGGCGCTGGTGGCGCTGATGGACGAGCAGGGCATGCCGCAGTCGCTGGACATCGCCCGCCGCCTGCGCGCCGGTGGCATCAACACCGAAGTGCAGATGGAGCCGAAGAAGATCGGCAAGCAGTTCCAGTACGCGGCCAAGGCCGGTATCCGTTTCGTGGTGCTGGCTGGCGAGGACGAACTGGCGCGCGGCGTGGTGGCGGTGAAGGACCTGCTGCGCGAGCAGCAGTTCGAAGTCTCCCGTGATGAACTGGCCAGCACCCTGCAGGTGGAACTGGAGCAGTCGCGGGTCATGCCGTGACGCGTGCCGCTGCAGGAACACTGATGCTGTTCCTGCTGGCGGCATGCCAGAGCGATCCGGCGTTGCGCAGCACCCGGATCGGCCCTGCGAATTACCAGCTGGTGGCTGATCGCTGCCATGTGATGGATCGAGCGCAGCTTGAGCAGGATCTGCAGGCCCTTGCCGAGCGGGCGTGCCCGGGCCGGGCAGGAGCGCTGCGGAACCTGCAGCCTCGTCCCAGCCGGCAGGGCAGCCTGTTCGGTGAATGCCTGCGGCGCGGCGCGCTGCAGGCAGAGGTCCGCTGCCTGCCCTGATCGAAGCCCTGTCCATTGCCGCATCCGAACGCCCACCACCCGGTGGGCGTTTTCGTTTCCGCTGCCTGAACGGGCCTGGCGGAACCTGGTCGTGCCTTTGACGCGGCCTGCAAGAATGCGTTAATGTACTAACGCGCTATTACATTGATGCAAGAGCCCTGCCCGTGAAAGCCCGCCCCGACATCGCCGCCAAAGACCCGCACGCCGATCTTGAATCCCTGGCCCAGGCCTTTGCCGCGCTGCGCGAGCCGGAGCAGGTGGTCGCCTTCCTGCGTGACCTGTGCACGCCAGCCGAGCTGGAAGCCATGGCCGACCGCTGGAAGGTGGTGCCGCTGCTGCAGCAGGGCGTGCCCTACCGCGAGATCCACGAGCGCACCGGCGTCAGCGTGACCACCACCGGACGGGTGGCACGCACGCTCGAGCATGGCCATCGAGGCTATGCCGCCGCTGTCGACCGCCTTGCTTCGCGCTGATCCGCGCCCCGTTCCAGACTTCGAGACCTCCCCCATGAGTGCAACCCAGGCAGCGCCGGCGCGAGACCGGCTGCGTATCGCCATCCAGAAGAGTGGCCGGCTGGCCGAGCCCGCCCGCAACCTGCTCAGTGCCTGTGGCCTGAGCTGGCGCGARAGCCGCGACMRSYTGTTCTGCTACGGCGAATCGCTGCCSGTSGACCTGYTGCTGGTGCGCGACGACGACATTCCCGGCCTGATCGCCGATGGCGTCTGCGACCTGGGCATCGTCGGCCGCAATGAACTGGACGAACAGGCGGCCGCGCGTCGCCAGATCGGGCTGGCCGATGCCTACCAGGCATTACGGGGGCTGGGCTTTGGCCAGTGCCGCTTGATGCTGGCGGTGCCGGAAGACTGGCAATGGCAGGGGCCGGCACAACTGGCCGGTACCCGCATCGCCACCAGCTACCCGGCCATCCTCAAGCAGTGGCTGGCCGCGCAGGGCGTGGATGCACAGGTGGTGGAACTGTCCGGCTCGGTGGAGATCGCGCCGCGCCTGGGCACCGCCGACCTGATCTGCGACCTGGTCTCCAGCGGCGCCACGCTGCGTGCCAACCAGCTCACCCCGGTGCACAACCTGCTCGACAGCGAAGCCGTGCTGGCCGGTGCAGTACGCGTTCCCGATGATGCGCGCGGCGCGCTGCGCAGCATGCTGCTGCGCCGCCTGGACGGTGTGGTGCAGCGGCAGGACCGCAAGCTGCTGATGTTCCGCGCCAGCGAGGACCGCGTCGACGCGTTGTCGCAGCTGCTGGCCGATGCCGAACCGTTGGTGCGTTTGCCTGCCGATGGCGGTGCATTGCGCCTGCAGACCATGTGCCCCGGTCCATTGACCTGGCAGCGCATGGAAGAACTGGAGCGCGCCGGCGCCCAGGGCCTGATGGTACTGAGCGTGGAGCGGTCGCTGGCATGAATCGTCTGATCTGGTCGCAACTTGACGAGGCCGCACGCAGCGCGGCGCTGACCCGCCCGGTGCAGACCGTGGCGCAGCAGACCCGTGATGCGGTGGCCGCGCTGATCGCGCAGGTGCGCACGCAGGGCGACGCCGCGCTGCGCGCGATCACCGCGCGCTTCGATGGCGTGGATCTGCAGGATTTCGAAGTTTCCGCAGCCGAGTTCGCARCTGCCGATGCCGCGGTGCCGGCCGAGCTGCGCCAGGCCATGGTGGAAGCGGCCGAACGCATCACCCGCTTCCACGCAGCCGGCATGGGCCAGGGCTATACGGTGGAAACCGCGCCGGGCGTGGTCTGCGAGCGTGTGCTGCGGCCGATCGGCCGGGTTGGGCTGTACGTGCCGGCCGGTAGTGCGCCACTGCCGTCCACCGCGCTGATGCTGGGCGTGCCGGCGCAGTTGGCCGGTTGCCCACAGGTGGTGCTGTGCACCCCGCCGCGTGCCGACGGTACGGCCGATCCTGCGGTGCTGGTGGCCGCGCGACTGACCGGTGTGCAACGCGTGTTCAAGCTGGGTGGTGCGCAGGCGATCGCGGCGATGGCCTATGGCACCGAAAGCATCCCGGCGAGCGACAAGCTGTTCGGGCCGGGCAACAGTTTCGTCACCGAGGCCAAGCAGCAGGTGGCACAGGACGGTGCCGCCGCCATCGACATGCCGGCCGGTCCCTCGGAAGTGCTGGTAATCGCCGATGCCGGTGCCAACCCTGCATTCGTTGCCGCCGACCTGCTGTCGCAGGCCGAGCACGGCCCGGATTCCCAGGTGCTGCTGCTGACCGATGACGCGGCGATGCTGGCGGCCGTCGAGGCCGAAGTTGAGCGCCAGGTGGCCCTGCTGCCGCGGCAGGACATCGCCCGCCAGGCGCTGTCGGCATCGCAGTTGATCCAGGTGGAATCGCTGGCCGATGCGTTTGCGATCAGCAACCGCTACGCCCCCGAACACCTGATCCTGGCCCTGCGCGAACCGCGCGCGTGGCTGGACCAGGTGCAGGCGGCCGGTTCGGTGTTCCTCGGCGACTACACGCCGGAAGCATTGGGTGACTACTGCAGCGGCACCAACCACGTGCTGCCCACCGCCGGTGCCGCGCGCGCCTACAGTGGCGTCAGCGTGGCCAGCTTCCAGAACCTGATCAGCGTACAGAGCGCGACCGCCGCTGGCCTGGCCGCGATCGGTGGCTGCGCGCGCATCATCGCCAGCGCCGAAGGACTGGATGCGCACGAACGTGCGGTGGCACTGCGCATGGAGGTGGCCGCATGAGCGCGGACATCGACGGCGTGCTGGCCCTGGTACGGCCGGACCTGCAGGCCTTTGCCGGCTACAGTTCGGCGCGCAGCAGCGCGGTGCAGGGCGAGGTGTGGTTGAACGCGAACGAATCGGCGTGGGCCAACCCGGCCGACGCCACGGGGGGCTGCCGCCGCTACCCGGAACCGCAACCGGCTGCGCTGCGTGATGCGCTGGCGTCGCTGTACGGCGTGCAGCCGCAACAGCTGCTGGTAGGTCGTGGCAGCGACGAGGCGATCGATCTGCTGGTGCGCGCCCTGTGCGTGCCCGGCCGCGACGGCGTGCTGGTGACGCCGCCGGTATTCGGCATGTACGCAGTCTGTGCGCGGTTGCAGGGTGCGCCGTTGATCGAGGTGCCGCTGATTGACGATGGTGAGGGCCTGCGCACGGACCTGGAAGCGGTCATCTCTATGGCCAAGGGGCAGGGCGCAACGCTGGTGTTCCTGTGCGCGCCGTCCAATCCTGCCGGCAGCGATATCCCGCTGGCGGAGATCGAGCGCGTGGCCCTTGCCCTGCGCGGGCAGGCGCTGGTGGTGGTGGACGAGGCCTATGTCGAGTACGCGCAGCGCGCTTCGGCGACCACGCTGCTTGCCGCGCACGCCAACCTGGCAGTGCTGCGCACGTTGTCCAAGGCGCACGCACTGGCCGCCGCGCGTATGGGCACCTTGATCGCCGCGCCGGAACTGATTGCCGTGCTGCGCCGATGCCAGGCGCCGTACCCGGTGCCGACGCCGTGCGCCGAGCTGGCCGTGCAGGCGCTGCAGCCGGCCGCGCTTGCGCGCACCGCTGAGCGGGTAGCCACGGTCATCACCGAGCGCGAGCGCCTGCACCACAGCCTGCAGGGCCTGCCTGGCATCGGCCGGGTATACGCCTCGGCCGGCAACTTCCTGCTGGTCCGCTTTGCCGATGCGCAGGCGGCGTTCGACGCGCTGCTTGCTGCCGGCGTGGTGGTGCGCGACCAGCGCGCCGCACCGCAGCTGGGTGACGCACTGCGTATCAGCATCGGCAGCCCCGAAGAGAACGACCGCGTGCTTGCGGCCCTGTCGGCACGGAGGGCCGCGGCATGACGCCGAT
>NZ_JBFTNR010000165.1:0-6482 GCF_056665995.1 Stenotrophomonas sp. 05L44_2 | reverse complement strand
GTTTGTTGCCCGCGCGTGCCAACCAAGGTTGGCGCCTACCCAGCGGTTTCCGGCGCCTTGCCCGGTAGAGGCCGACCTTGGTAGGCGGTTTTATTCCCGCAAGCACCAACCAAGGTTGGCACCCACCCGCGAGCTAGCCCGCGTGTACCCGGTTCTTGCCTTGGCGCTTTGCTGCGTACAGCGCGTCATCGGCGCGCCGCAGCAGCGTATCGGCATCGTCTCCCGGCTGCCATTGCGCCAGGCCCGCGCTGAAATGCACGGGGATGCGCCGCTCCTGCAGGGTCAGCACGCGATGCGCCAGTGAGCGCTGCAGCCGCTGCACCGTGGCCATGCTGTCCGCGCCGGGGGTTTCGGGAAGCACCAGCACGAACTCKTCGCCGCCCAGCCGGGCGATGCCATCAGTGGCACGCAGCAGCAGGCGGCACACCGCCACCAGGTGCTGCAGCAGCGCGTCGCCGCCGGCATGGCCGTGTTCGTCGTTGGTCTGGTGGAAATCATCCAGGTCGATCACCGCCAGTCCGAGCGGCGAGTGGTTGCGTGCGGCGCGGGCCAGCTCGCGCTGCAGCAGTTCATCCAGGCCACGCCGGTTCAGGGCCTGGGTCAACGGATCGATACGCGCCAGATCGCCGGCCGCGCGCAGATCCTGTTCCAGCTGGTTGATGCGCTGTTCGGCGCGTTCCACTTCCTGCCGCGCGCTGGCCAGGTGATCGCGCGCCTGCGCCGCCTGCTGCTGCACTTTGCCGGTGTCCTGCATCACTTCCTGCAGCAGGTGGTTGAGGTCGGCGATGCTGCGCGCCTCGCGCAACTGCAGCGCGTAGCTGCCGATGCGGTCGTGGTATTCACCGGTGCTGGCAGCCATGCCATCCATGCGCTCGATGAACTCGCCCATCAAGCTACGCATGGCCGCTTTCGAATCGTCGATTCCCTGCCGCAGCAGGCCCTGCTTGTAGATCACCTCGCGCAGCTCGGCGCGGGTGCGCTCGACCGATTCGGCTTCCAGCGGTCCGGCCAGCAACTGGCGCACGGCCGCGATCTGGCCCTGCAGCCAACTGCGGTCATCCAGCAACTCGCTGACGTTCTCCAGCAGCAGGGCGAACAACTCAAGCAACAACGCCTGCTGTTCCTGCCAGCTTTCGGCGCGCACGCCGATCTGGTGGCCCAGCTCGCGCGCGCCCTGTTCGATCGGTTCCAGTGCCGCGCCCGGTTGCCATTGGCGCAGGCGTATGGCCAGGGCCTGCGCCTGCTCGCGCAGGTCGGGATCGTGCTGCAGCAGCGCGACCACCGCGCCGCCCAGCAGCAACCGCAGCTGCTCGGACAGGCGCAGGCTGTCGGGCTGGCCATCGGGCGAGTGCTGGTCGATGGTGCGGATGTATTTATCGATCAGCTGCCGCATCGCCCGGCCATAGCGCGGCCAATCGGCACTGGCCTGTGCTGATTGCAGGCGATCACCCATGTCGCCCAGCTCGCCCGGCAGGGTGGCCATGCCATTGGCGAAGGCGGCCAGCAGCGGCTCGGGGGCATCGGCCCCGGCAAACAGCTGCTGCAACGCCACGCTGCTACCGCCCTGCAGTACCACCCGATCGCCGCGCCCGTCATCGACCACCGCGCGCACGCGCGCAGGCGGCCCGATGGCGGTGCCGGGGGCAGGGCGGGGGTCGGGCTGGTCCGTCATGGAACGCATCCTGGGATGGCAGGGGGGCTGGTCACAGCATATCGGCGCAACCGGCGGTGGCTTGAACCGATAGGATGGGCGACAGGATGCCGCAGTGGAGGTGGGTATGCGTGTGATGTTGCTGGGGGCGACGGGACTGGTCGGAGGCCACGCCCTGTCGCAGCTGCTGGCCGACCCCCGCTGCAGCGCCGTGGTCGCGCCCAGCCGTCGCCCGCTGGCTGCGCCGCACGGGAAACTGCACAACCCGGTGCTCGACTTCGCCCGGCTGCCCGATGCGCCGGACTGGGCCCGGGTGGACGCGGTGGTCTGCGCCCTGGGCAGCACCATCGCCCAGGCCGGCAGCCGCGAGGCGTTCCATCGCATCGATCACGACTATCCGCTGGCCTTCGCCCGCCTGGCCCTTGCGCAGGGTGCCCAGGCCTTCGYGCTGAACTCGGCCGCAGGCGCCAACCCGCGTTCGTCGATCTTCTACAGCCGGGTCAAAGGCGAGCTGGAGCGCGACCTGCGCGCGCTGGGTTTCCCGTCGCTGACGCTGGTGCGGCCGGGGCTGATCGGCGGTGAGCGGCAGGAGGTCCGCCGTGGCGAACACTTCGCGCTGCAGGTGCTGGGTGTGCTGGGGCCGGTGTTGCCACGTGCGTGGCGGATCAATCCGGCACCGGAGATTGCCCACGCGCTGGTGGATGCGGCGCTGGCGGCAAAGCCGGGCGAGCACGTGGTGCCGTCGCGCGATCTGGTCGGCTGATGTCCCGCGCGCTGCGCCTGAACCAGCTGCTTCAGGTACTGCGCCGCCATCGCCGGCCGGTGGCCGGGCAGGCGCTGGCCGAGGAACTGGGCATCAGCCTGCGTACGCTTTACCGCGATATTGAAACGCTGCGCGAGCAGGGCGCCGACCTGCGCGGGGAAGCCGGTGTCGGCTACCAGCTGGAACCGGGCGATGTGCTGCCGCCGCTGACCTTGCCACCGGCCGAGATCGACGCGCTGGTGCTTGGCCTGCGCTGGGTGGCGGCACGCACCGAGCCGGCCCTGGCCGAGGCCGCGCGTGATGCCCTGGCGCGCATTGCGCACGTGCTGCCGGCGGCGCGACGCGATGCGCTGCGTGACAGCGGCCTGCGGGTGGGGCCATCGCGAACGACGGCCAAGGTACCCCCGGCGCGGCTGCAGGCCGTGCGCGAAGCGGTGGGCACGCAGCAGCGGCTGCAGTTTGCCTATGAAGATGCGCAGGGCCGGCGTACCGAGCGCGTGGTCTGGCCGTTCGCACTGGGGTACTTCGATGAAGTGCCGATGCTGGCGGCGTGGTGCGAGGGCCGCGAAGACTTCCGTCATTTCCGCCTGGATCGCATTCGCCATGTGCGTGCGTTGGAAGAGCACTACCTGGTGCCACGCGCGACCTTGTTGCGGCGCTGGCAGAAGGCGCAGGGCATCGCTCCGGATTGGCTGGACCGTTCGTGACGAGGTCGAGCTTCCTCGACTGCTTCTGGTCGTTGCTCTGGCTTTGGTAGATGTCGAGCTTGCTCGACGCTCTTGCTCTTCGCTCTCTGCGCTCGGTAGGTGTCGAGCTTGCTCGACGCTCTTGCTCTTCGCGGAGAGCAGTCGAGCAAGCTCGACATCTACCAAAGCCAGAGCAAAGGCAGTCGAGCCTGCTCGACACTGCTGACAGGATCTGTCAGCAGGGCAGGGCCACCATGACCGCTCCCAACCACGGAGCTTTCCCATGTTCAAGCCAAGCACCCTGCTGCAGTACGTGCGCGACGTTGCCACCAGTGCCACCTTCTACAGCGGCATCCTCGGCACGGCACCGGTCGAACAGTCGCCCGGCTTTGCCCTGTTCCTGCTCGGCGATGGCGCCGCGCTCGGCCTGTGGCAGCGCGATGACGTGCAGCCGCCAGTGGATGCGGAGGGCGGTGCAGCCGAGCTGGCGATGGTGGTGGCCAATCCTGATGAAGTGCGGCAGTTGCACGATGCCTGGCGCGCACTCGGTGTGCAGATCGCCCAGGCGCCGGTAACGCTGGAATTCGGGCACACCTTCGTCGGTGTCGACCCCGATGGCCACCGCCTGCGTGTCTACAGCCGCGCCGAGGGCATGGTCGCGCGCGATTGATCCAGGAATTTCGTATAGCAGAGCCCAAGCTCGGCTTGTTTCATGCCTTCATCCACGCATGGCGTGGATCTACTGAAAAGCAGCCGAGCATGGCTGGGCGACATAGTGGAGCAGGCACAAAAAAACGCCGGGCAATGCCCGGCGTTTTTCAACTCATGTGCCAACCAAGGTTGGCACCTACCGGTCAGCTGGCCAGCGCCAGATCGTCCATCATCGCGCGCAGGAAGCGGGCCGCTTCACCGCCGGTGGCGGCGCGGTGGTCGAAGGTCACCGACAGCGGAATGACCTTGTGCGCTTCCACGCCGCCCATCACCGGGGTCATCTGGTGGCGGGCACGGCCGGCACCGACGATGGCCACGCACGGCGGCACCACGACCGGGGTCGCGTAGCGGCCGGCGAACATGCCGAAGTTGGACAGCGAGATGGTGTAGCCGCTTAGTTCCGAGGCCGCGATCGAACGCGCTTCCACCTGCTCGCGCAGACGGTTCACGCCTTCACGGATGCCACGCGCGTCGAGCATGTCGGCGTTGCGCAGGGCCGGCACGAACAGGCCGTCGTCGGTATCCACGGCGATGCCGATGTCCACCTGCGCGTGCAGGGTGCGGGTCAGCGCTTCACCGTCGAACCAGGCGTTCATCGCCGGCACCTTCTGCGCGGCGACCACGATCGAGCGCACCAGGCGCGCGGTGACGTCGTTGCCCGGCAGCCAGGCGTGGATGTCGGCGTCGTCGTTCAGCGTGGTCGGCACGACCTTGCTGTGCGCATCGGCCATGACGCGGGCCATGTTGCGGCGCACGCCCTTCAGCGGTTCCGGCTGGCCCTTGGCGACCACGCCCGGCGGCTGGGTGCGCATCGGCTTGCCGGCAGCAGACAGCGGGGTGCGTGCGTCGGACTGTACCGGTGCGGCCACCTGGGCCGGCGCCGGTGCGGCGGCAGCCGGTGCAGCAACCGCTGCCGGAGCCGCGCCGATCTTCGCACTGCCGTCGGCGGCGGCCTGTTTGACGTCGGCCATGGTCACCGCGCCATCGGCGCCGGTGGCACGTACGCGGCTCAGGTCCACGCCCAGCTTGCGCGCGGTGGCACGCACCGCCGGCACGGCCTTGACGCCGCCCACGGCCAGCGCCTGTTCGGCGTGCACAGCGTTGGAGCTCTGCATCGCGCCGACCACGGTGCCGGCGTCATCACGCTCGGCGGCGGCCGGCTTGGCTTCTTCTGCAGCCACCGGGGCGGCTGCGGTGGGAAGCGGCGGCGGCGTCGGAGCTGCGGCGGCAGCCGGAGCGGCATGGCCGTGGCTGTGGCCGGTGTCCTGACCATCGGCACGCTGCGGCAGGTTCGGGTCCAGCGCGAAGCTGGCCAGCACCGCGCCGGTCGGGATGATGTCGCCGGCAGCGCCGGACAGCTTCAGCACCGTGCCGGAGAACGGCGAGGGCACTTCGACGACGGCCTTGGCGGTCTCCATCGAGACCAGCGGCTCGTCCAGCTTGATCACATCGCCTTCCTTGACGAACCACTCGACGATGGTCGCGTCCGGCAGGCCTTCGCCCAGGTCGGGCAGGTTGAAGTTCTTGGTCTGGCTCATTTGCAGTTCTCTTCCAGCAGTTCCAGTTCGCGGGCAGGCAACCAGCCCGTCGCGCCATTGGCGCGCTCGGACCACCACCACCCGCCGTGTTCGTGATGAAGCTTGACCATCTCGCCGTTCTCCACATCCAGCTCGCGGGCGTCGTAGTCGCGCAGGGCTTCGGCGCGACCATCGTCCAACAGCTGCAACCACGCTACCGGTGCCCATCCGGCGCGCCCATCGCTGGTGCGCACCCAGGCAAACGCCGGCCATTCCTCGTCACGTACACCTACTTCGACGATCTGGCCGGTGCGGAACCGGAGCGGGTTGGGATACTGGCTGCGGTAAGCCCCGAGAAGGCGGGCCCGCATGTCAGCCTGCCGCCACCGCGCGCTTGGCCGCCGCCACGATCCGCTCCACGCTCGGCAGGTACTTCATCTCCAGGCGGAACAGCGGAATGTGGGTGTCGTAACCGGTGACGCGCTCGACCGGAGCCAGCAGGTCGTAGATCGATTCCTCGGCCAGGCGTGCGGCGATTTCCGCGCCGAAGCCCGCGGTCTTCGGGGCCTCMTGCACGATCACGCAGCGGCCGGTCTTGGCCACCGACTCGGCGATGGTGGCAAAGTCCAGCGGACGCAGCGTAGCCACGTCGATGACTTCGGCACTGATGCCTTCGCCGGCCAGCTTGTCGGCCGCTTCCAGCGCTTCCTTCACCTGCGCRCCCCAGGTCACCAGGGTCACGTCGGTGCCRTCGCGCAGCACGAAGCACACGTCCAGCGGCARGGCTTCGCCGTCRTTGACGACCACTTCCTTGTACTGGCGGTAGATGCGCTTGGGCTCCATGTAGATCACCGGATCCGGCTCGCGGATCGCGGCCAGCAGCAGGCCATAGGCGCGCTGCGGCGAGGACGGCAGCACCACGCGCAGGCCCGGCACGTTGGTGAAGATCGCTTCGTTGGCCTCGCTGTGGTGCTCCGGCGCACGGATGCCGCCACCCCACGGCACGCGCAGCACCATCGGGCAGTGCAGGCGGCCACGGGTGCGGTAACGCAGGCGCGCGGCGTGGCAGATGATGTGGTCGACCATCGGGTACATGAAGCCATCGAACTGCGCTTCGGCCACCGGCTTCATGCCCTGTGCGGCCAGGCCGATGG